>JAFYTB010000148.1 GCA_017559045.1 Eggerthellaceae bacterium
CGAAAATGTGACAGTAGCTACGAGCCCATCCGTCACCCGACCCCGCCCCCTCAACCGACACGCCTCCGTCCCTCAATCTGGTGAGCAATGCTGGTATCATGACATGCAATCTAAACGCGCACATTCACTCTTAAACACACCATGCGCACAGGAATTAGCGAAGCGAAATAGTCGGGTTCTTTTTGTCGATGCTTGAAGCTACCTAGTCTTATTGAAGAGGGCGGGTTCTGCTCGGCGGTAATCACGGATCCGGCGTAGGTATGATCAGAGGCACGGCATGGGATTCGTTCATCTTCATAACCATACGGAATACTCGCTGCTCGACGGCGCAACTCATATCAAAGATATGGTTAAACGAGCACAAGAGCTCGGCATGCCCGCAATTGCCATCACCGACCATGGTGTTATGAGCGGCATTCCCGAGTTGTGCGCAGCATGCGACAAGACTGAGGGTGCCGTTAAGCCCATTTATGGTTGCGAGGTCTACTTCACTCCCGATGAGTCTTTGCGCAAGGATGTGAAGCCCAAGCTCTACCACCTGCTTCTTCTTGCGAAGACCAACGAGGGTTATCACAACCTTCTCAAGCTCGTCTCTGAGTCTCATGTCGATAACTTCTATTACAAGCCGCGTACTACGTTCAGTATGCTGCAGCGCTACGGAAAGGGCCTTATTGGTTCCTCCGCTTGTATTGCGGGCATCGTCCCCAAGCTTCTCGATGAGCGTCGTTTTGACGATGCTGTTGAATGGGCTCAGAAGTTTGCTAGCTGCTTTGAGCCTGGTGACTTTTACATTGAGCTGCAGAATCAGGGTCTTTTGACCGATGCCGGTATGACCCAGACCGAGCTTAACCATCAGCTCACGGCGGTCGCGAAGGCAGCCGGCCTCAAGACTATTGCGACGAACGACTTCCATTACCTCACTAAGGAAGATGCGCGCGCTCAGGATATCCTCATGTGTGTCGGTATGGGCTCGACCCTCAATGACACCAATCGCATGCGCTTTGAGAACGATCAGTTCTATATGAAGACCGAGGAGGAGATGCGCGAGGCGCTGCGCGACTTCCCTGAGGCATGCGATAACACGATTGAGGTTGCCGAGAAATGCAACGTCATTCTTGCTCGCGACTCCATTCTTCCGCGATTCCCGCTTCCTGAGGGAGAAACGGAAGACAGCTGGTTCCGTAAGCGCGTCTACGAGGGCCTCGTTAAGCGTTATGGCAATGGCGAAATTGACGATATTGAGGATCTGCGCGTTAAGCATCCCGAAGCCGTAGAGCGCGCTGATTACGAGATGAGCGTCATCATCCAGCAGGGCTTCCCGGCATACTTCCTTATCGTTCAGGAGTATATCGAATGGGCTCGTAGCCAGGGCATCGGTGTTGGCCCGGGTCGTGGTTCTGCCGCAGGTGCAATCGTTGCATATGCAATGGGCATTACCGACCTCGATCCTTTGACCAATGGCCTGCTGTTCGAGCGATTCCTTTCTCCCGAACGCGTTGAGATGCCCGATATCGACGTCGACTTCGAAGATGAACGTCGCGGTGAAGTTATTGAGCACATTAAGCAGGTGTATGGCGAGGACCATGTTGCCGGCGTTATCACCTTCGGTAAGCTGCAGGCGAAGAATGCCGTTCGCGACGCTGCTCGCGTTTTGGACTATCCCTACGCTGTGGGCGACCGTATCACCAAGATGATCGGTGACGAACTCGGCATTACCATCGATAAGGCTCTCGAGACCAATCCTGATCTTAAGAAAGCCTATGACACCGAAGAGGATGTCAAGCAGGTCATCGACGCTGCGAAGTCTATTGAGGGCTTCGTTCGCGGTGAAGGCGTTCATGCTTGCGCAACCATCATTTGCCGCGATCCCATGAGTGATCACGTGCCGCTTAAGCGCGACACGAAGGGCGGCGGTATCATCACGCAGTACGACGGCCATTACACACCTGACTTGGGCTTGCTCAAGATGGACTTCCTTGGTCTTCGCACTCTCGGCGTTCTGTCTCGTTGCTGCCGCAACGTGAAGGAGCGTACGGGTGACGTGATCATTCCGGAGGAAATTCCCACGGAAGACGAAAAAGCATTCGCGCTCATGCGCTCAGGAAATATGGACGGCTTGTTCCAGGTTGAAGGCGCACTGTACGTTAGCCTTTTTGCGCGCCTTCCTCCTCACCGCTTCTCCGACGTTGTCGCGTCGATTGCACTGAATCGTCCGGGCCCGTTGGAGTCTGGCATGGTGGACGACTACGTCAAGGTTGCGAGCGGAAAGACGCCCGTTCATTACTATGATGAGCGTTTGCGTCCTATTCTCGAGGAAACCTACGGCACCATGGTCTACCAGGAGCAGATCATGCAGATCTCCATGGCCATGAGCGGCTTCTCTGCTGGTAAAGCAGACAAGCTGCGTAAGGCAATGGGTAAGAAGCAGCTTGCGGTCATGAAGCTTCTGCAGGATGACTGGAACAACGGTGCAGTTGAGAACGGCTATTCGCTGGCTATTTCCCAGCAGATCTGGGATGACGCCGAGAAGTTCGCAAAGTACGCGTTCAATAAATCGCATTCTGCTGCATACGCCATTTTGGTTATGCGTACGGCGTGGTTGAAGGCCTACTATCCCAACGACTTCATGGCAGCAGTTCTGTCCAGCTACATGGGCAACACTGACCGATTGATCAAGTACATCGCCAGCTGCAACCACAACGGTACGCCGGTTTTGCCGCCGGATATCAATCAGTCGAACGCGGAGTTCACGCCTGTCGAGAACGGCATTCGTTTCGGCCTGGTTGGTGTGCGCGGCATCGGCAAGAATGTTGCCGATGAGATCATTGCTGAACGTGAGGCCAACGGTCCGTATACGAGTCTGCACGACTTCGTGAACAGATTGGATGCCAAGTGCTACAACCGCAAGACGCTTGAAGCTCTTATCAAGGGCGGAGCGTTTGACTCGACCGGATACACGCGCAAGCAGCTCATGTACTTCGTTGATGAGACGCCTCTGCTTGAGGGTGCGGCGAAGCGTCAGAAGGACCGCGATGCGGGTCAGCTCGATATGTTTGGCCTGCTTGCTGAGGTTGACGATACGTTCAAAGAGGACATTCCTGCGCCTGATGGCATTGAGTGGGACAAGCGAACCAAGCTTGCTTACGAGAAGGAGATCATGAAGATCTACGTCTCCGAGCACCCGCTTGGTCCTTATGAGCGTGCGCTTTCTCGTATGAGCAAGTTCCAGCTCGGCGATCTGGCGGAGCGTACCACCGAGATTATGAGCGCCGTGTTTGTCGGCATGATTTCGAACGTAGTGGTCAAGCTCACGAAGCGTGGCACCAAGATGGCGACCTTTACGCTGGAAGATACGACTGGCCATGTCGAGTGCATTTCCTTTAAATACGAGGATTGCGCTGAGGCCGTCTACGAAGACGCCATCGTCAAGGTGAAAGGCAAGTTCGAGGTTAGCGATCGCGGAAGCCAGATCATGGTGTTCGAGGTTGAGCCTATCGAGCTTGGCGAGGAGGACGCGCGTCCGACGCATTTGGAGATCCGCGTCGCTTCTGCCGACTTCGATCAGACTCGATCGGCTAAGCTCAACCGCATCCTGCGTTCGTATCCTGGACGCGATGGCGTGGTTCTGTTCGTGCAGCAGTCCGACGGGCGTAAGTTCAGGGCTGAGCTGCCGGTTTCGGTCGATTCGCGCAGTGCGATCATGAGATCTGAGCTGAACGAGCTGTTCGGCTATAACGTTTTGACGGCTTAACGGAGGGAAGTCGGGATATTGCAGAGCAACGAAAACCAGAGCATTCAAAGACCGTCGCTTGAGCAGAGGGCTGCCGAGTGCGAGCGAGAGCTTACCCTTTCGGCAACGGTTGCCTATAAGGGTTCGACGTTTTGTGGCTTCGCAAAGCAGCCCGGGCAGCTGACTGTTCAGGGGGAGATCGAGCAGGCGCTTGCCCTGCTGTTCCGTCGCGATGTGCCTATCGTTTGCTCGGGTCGCACTGATGCGGGCGTTCATGCGCTGGCGCAGGTCGTCAGCTTCGATATCGACGAATGCGAATTGCGTGACAGAACCCTTTCCTCCGTCGCAAGATCGCTCAATGCGCTTACCCATGACGACATTGCAGTTGTAGCCGTCGAGCGGCGTCCGCTTGGATTCTCGGCGCGATTCGATGCGCAGTGGAGAGAGTATCGCTACCGTATTTGCGCGCAGTCGAAGCCGTCGGTGTTCACACGCGATGTCGCTTGGCATATCTCCCAGCCGCTTGATGTCGAGGCGATGGAGGAGGCGTCGAAGCATCTCATCGGTGAGCATGACTTCAAGAGCTTCTGTATGGCGGCTTCAGCCATCGATAAGCCGACGTGTCGCAACGTCCATGAGATCTCGTTCTCCCATGAAGAGATGATGGGGGAGGAGATTCTCGTCATAAAGGTTGTGGGCAATGCTTTCCTGCATTCGATGGTGAGGACCATTGTTGGTACCTTGGTCGCGGTGGGCCGCGGGCAGAGGGATCCTCATTGGGTCAAGGAAGTTCTGGAGGCAAAGAATCGTTCTGCTGCGGGTGAGAACGCTCCTGCTTGTGGACTCACCTTCTGGCATGTGGAGTATTAGGCATGAAGGCCAAGGAGGGGCTTGCGGCTTCGGCTAGCAGGCGTGCGTTTCTCGAAAAGAGGGCGGCAAGCGAATCGGCTATAGGAGAGGCGCTCGAAGCTTTGAAGGCGCGTCGCCAGGCAGTATGCCTCGCTGCAAAACCCTTGCTTCCGGGCACTTTCGAGATGCTGTATCAAAGCGACGATGGCAGGCTTTGCTTATTTCAGACTGACGACGGCCATATTAGCGCGGTAGATTCTTCGCGAATGGTGTAGAACCTTCTCTGCTCGCGCAAATCCGCAGTTGACGCTCCCTTTGTGGAGGATTCGCTATGCGTGAAGCGGCGTGGAGATTCGTCTTAAATTCTTATATAATATTCCAGTTTAAGTGTCCGTTTTCCTTCTGCGACCGCAGGGTTTTGGAATGAGCGAGGCGATGGCTGGTGTAAATGCACTGCATTCGTCCCCTCATCAGCGCAGGCCCCTTCGAGCGCAGGAGGAAAGAGAAACTCCTCTGCATGTTATATGCGAAGGAGGGGATGGGGTGACCATGTCCAAAAATATCGAGCGCGCCTCTTGGTCTGGCAAGTGGGCGTTCATTCTGGCTGCTGCCGCCTCGGCAGTTGGCCTGGGAAACATGTGGCGTTTCCCGTATCTGGCGGCGAAGTACGGCGGTGGCACCTTCTTGCTCACCTACATCGTGCTCGTCTTTACCTTCGGTGCATCCATGCTGCTTCTTGAGACGGCTCTCGGCCGTAAGACTGGCATGTCCGCTATCGGTGCATTCAAGCACTATGGCAAGAAGTATGCCTTCATCGGTGTTCTGACTTCCGCTATTCCGTTCATCATCGTGCCTTACTACTGCATCATTGGTGGTTGGGTTACCAAGTACATGGTTGGCTACCTGGTGGACGGCCCGCTGGCTATCGCTGCCGAGGGCGGTTCTTACTTCGTGAACTTCGTCTATGGCGATATGTCCACTTATTTCTGGATGACGGTGTTCATGGTTGTCGTCTTCATCGTTGTTGCTCTTGGCGTTAAGGGCGGTATCGAGAAGGTCAACCTGGTCATGATGCCGACCCTTATCCTGCTTGCTGTTGGCATTGCTATTTACACCATGACCATGCCTGGCGCTCTCGAGGGTGTTCTGTACTACATCACCCCCGACTTCAGCAAGTTCTCGCCCGAGCTGGTCATTGGCGCTCTCGGTCAGATGTTCTACAGTCTCTCTTTGGCAATGGGCATCATGATCACCTACGGTTCCTATCTTGAGAAGAAGGAGAGCCTCACCTCTTCCGTCGTCCGTGTCGGCGGCTTCGACCTGGGTGTTTCCTTCCTTGCTGGTCTCATGATCGTTCCGGCTGCTTTCGTGGCTATGGGTTCCGCAGAGGCTGTTGCTGCTAAGGCTGGTCCGTCCCTCATGTTCATCACCCTGCCTACCGTCTTTACCGACATGGGTGGTATGGCGACCGTCATCGGCTTCCTCTTCTTCCTTCTGGTGTTCTTCGCTGCTGCAACCTCGGCTATCTCTCTTACTGAGACCTGCGCTTCTATCATTCAGGATGCTACGCAGTGGTCCCGTAAGAAGTGCCTCGGCATCGTCTTCGTCTTCATCTTCGTTTTCGGCGCCTTCATCAATGCTGGTTATAACGTGCTTATCGGTATTGAGCCGCTCGGTCCCGGTACGCAGATTCTCGACTTCGCCGACTTCGTCACCAACTCCGTGATGATGCCTATCGCAGCTCTGCTTACCTGCATCTTTGTTGGTTGGCTCGTTAAGCCTCAGGATCTCATCGACGAGATCAAGATCTCCAGCGCCTTCAAGTTGGAGAAGGCTTGGGTCATCATGATCAAGTTCATTGCCCCGGTCCTGCTCGTCATCATTCTGGTTGCTTACGTTGCTGCAACCTTTGGCTTCTTCAGCATGTAGTTGATTTCTCCGCCGGCAACTGCCGGCGGAGTTTTTTGATGCTCCTGGTTTTTTTGTAGGCCATTGGGCTCATGAAATCGAGAAGGCTCTCGGTAGGTTCGTTCTCTTGAACCTCCGAGGGTCTTTTTTGTTGTTTGGGATGTATGAGTGAAGGTATTTGAATTGATTTGCCCCTAGCCTTACAGTTTGCCAGCTCGAATGGCGATAGCGGCATCGAGGGCTTTGCGATGAGCTTCTGCTGTATCGGGAAGAAGACTTATCGCGGTTTCGGGGTTTCCTTCGCGCAGGGCGAAGCAGATCTGGCTCGTCAGGTTGTAGAGCTGTGAAAAGGAGAGGTTGCCCGAGACGCCCTTAAGCGCATGGGCGTCTCGATAGGCTTGTTCGTAGTCGCCGGCTTCAAGGGCGGCTACCATGCCAACGAAATGAGAGTCGTCAGCGTACTTGCTTGCGAGACGTTTGAACAATTCGATGTTTCCTCCGAATCGATCCAGGGCGTCGTCGTAGTCGATGCCATATGCCTCAAAGGTATTTGTCGCCATCGCGATGGTCCTTTCTGCGGGCCAGCTATTGTTTGTTTAGTTTAGCGACTGGAATTGTATCTACCCTGTGGTTCTGGAAATGTTGCCAAGGCGTAATCGTCGGAGGGCGGGCTGTGGGGCGAATGTGTCATCATCGCTTCGCACGTGTTCGTAGTTATCGCCTAAACAGATAACTAATCGCCAAGACTTCGGATAATCAGATAAGAAAGCATGCGCTTATAATTTACTTTCGCAATTTTTGCTACGTTTCAAACATGTAAACGATGGCGGCTGGTGAGGCCGCCATCGGTGTGAATGGGGAAATCAAACGTGATCGAAATCAAAGACCTCAATAAGGTTTTCGAGGGACGCGGTGGCAGCCATCATGCTCTGCGCGACGTGAACCTGACCATTGAGGATGGGGACATCTTCGGCATTATCGGCCAGTCCGGTGCAGGCAAGTCCACGCTTGTTCGTTGCATCAACCTGCTCGAGCGCCCCACCTCTGGATCCATCGTCATCGACGGTAAGGACATTACCGACTATCAGGGTCGTGATCTTCTCGACCTGCGTGCCGGCATCGGCATGATCTTCCAGCACTTCAGCCTGTTCCAGCAGCGCACCGTGCTTCAGAATGTCATGTTCCCGCTCGAGCTGCGCAAGGAGCCCAAGGCCAAGCGTGAGGCTCGTGCTCGTGAGCTGCTTGAGGCTGTTGGAATGGCCGGTTATGAAGAGCGCTATCCCAGCGAGCTTTCCGGTGGTCAGCAGCAGCGCGTTGCTATCGCCCGCGCTCTGGCGAATGATCCCAAGATTATGCTCTGCGACGAGGCAACCAGTGCTCTCGACACCCGTACTACGGTGGCTATTCTCAATCTTCTCAAGGAGATCAACGAGAAACTTGGCGTCACCATGGTGGTCATTACGCACTCTCTCGCCGTTGCTCAGAAGATCTGCAACCGAGTTGCCGTTATCGACTACGGCGAGGTTGTGGAGGAGGGTCGCACCGTTGAGGTGTTCGCTAACCCGCAGAGCTCCGTTACGCGTGAGCTTATCGAGCATGACACCCTGAGCGCTGTCGTAGACGTTAAGAAGGAGGCTGAGTAATGGAGTTCCTCGCATCTTTCTTTGATCAGTACGGCATGCTGCTGCTTGACGGTACTGTTGACACGCTCGTTATGACCGTGCTCTCCACGCTCTTCGCTTATGTGATCGGTGTGCCCGTAGGCGTTCTTCTCGTCGTTACGTCTCCGAACGGCCTGCGTCCTCACAAGGCTCTTAACACGGTGCTTGGTTGGATCGTTAATATCGGTCGTTCCATTCCGTTCATCATCTTGCTGGTCGCCATCATTCCCTTTACGCGCCTTGTTGTGGGAACTTCTCTGGGCGTACCTGGCGCTATTGTTCCTCTGGTGGTTACGGCGGCTCCGTTTGTTGCCCGTATGGTTGAGCAGTCTCTTGAGGAAGTTGACGGCGGTCTGGTTGAGGCGGCTCAGAGCTTCGGTGCAAGCACTTGGCAGATCGTCTCCAAGGTGTATCTGCGCGAGAGCCTTCCCAGCCTTATCCGCGGCGTTTCCATTACGTTCGTAACCCTGTTTGGTTATTCCGCCATGGCTGGCACCGTTGGTGCTGGCGGCTTGGGCGACATTGCCATCCGCTATGGCTATCAGCGCTATCAGACCGACGTCATGATCGCCGCTGTTATCCTGTGCGTCGTGCTCGTTCAGGTGTTCCAGACTGCCGGCGACGTGCTCGCACGCAAGATTGACAAGCGCAGGTAGACCGCGAGCGGTTTCATCCTGAGGGTGAGAAGCTAT
Source organism: Eggerthellaceae bacterium (assembly GCA_017559045.1). GTDB lineage: Bacteria > Actinomycetota > Coriobacteriia > Coriobacteriales > Eggerthellaceae > RGIG3135. The sequence goes on from JAFYTB010000148.1 coordinate 8,841, forward strand.
ATTAGAGAAGGTGCTCAATGAGCACCTTCTCTTTTAGTAGGGTAAATCCCCAGTTCAGAAGCCTATATATCAAAAATAGATAACTGAGTATGCGGTTTTACCTATTTACGATTGAGGCAAGCAGTGGAATACTTGTCCGCGTCCTAAATTTGGTTAAAAGCCAAGAGAGGCTTTTCCTCCCGTAGGGGAGAAAACAGATAGAAGGGAAATGAAATGAAGAAATCCATCAAGTCCATTGTGGCTGCAGCTGTTGCTACGGCTGCTCTGGTCGCTCTGGTCGGCTGCGGTGGCGGCGCAAGCGACGCTGGTCCGAAGGTTGCCGTTCCGTCCGACCCCACCAATGAGGGTCGTGCGCTCCTGCTCCTCCAGGATCAGGGCCTCATCAAGCTGGCTGACGGCGTTGGTCTGACCGCAACCGCTAACGACATCGTTGAGAACCCCAACAACCTCGAGATCGTCGAGATGGAGGCTGCTGCTATTCCGGCCGCTATCGCTGACGTCGACTTCGCTATCATCAACGGCAACTATGCTATTGGCGCTGGCATCGACACCGCTACCTCTCTCGCAAACGAGGATCCGGCTGGCGACGCTGCTCAGATCTATGCCAACATCATCGCAGTTGCTGCTGGCCAGGAGACTTCCGCAAAGACCCAGGCTCTCGTTGCTGCTCTGAGCACCCAGAAGGTTGCCGACTACATCGCCCAGACCTACAACGGCGCTGTTGTTCCCGCATTCTCCACCTCTGGTGACATCCCGGCTGCTACCGGCGACGACACCACCATCGTTGTTGGCGCATCCCCGGCTCCGCATGCCGAGATCCTCGCTCTCATCGCTGACGACCTGGCTGCTGCTGGCTGGACCCTCAAGATCATGGAGTTCTCCGACTACATCCAGCCCAACGTTGCTCTGACCGAGGGCGAGCTGGATGCTAACTACTTCCAGCACATCTCCTACCTCAACGACTACAACGCTGAGAACAACACCGACATCGTGAGCGCCGCTCTGATTCACTTCGAGCCGCTGGGCCTCTATCCGGGCAAGACCGCCTCTCTCGAGGGTCTGACCACCCTGTAAGCGCCTTCGCGATATGCGTTTAGAGAAACCCGCTTCGGCGGGTTTCTTTTTTGATGCGCTAAAATGACGATGCGCTTTGCTGTGGTTTGGTGCTTTTCGAGGAGAGAACGAAATGCTCTTTATTCTTACGGGAAATGTTCAGACGGGAAAAACCCGTTGGCTCGAATCCCTTCTCGGCGATCTGGAGACTCGTGGCGTAAGCATTTCCGGCGTTTTGGCTCCTGGCGTTTGGCGCGAGCTTCCTGATAACGCGGGCTTTGAGAAGCTGGGTATAGACAATGTTCTGTTGCCTCAGGGAGAGAGGCTTGTGTTTGCCCGCAGGCAGGATTTGGCCGAGGCGGAGGGTCTCTATGATGCGGACAGCCAAAGTGCGCAAGCTAATTTGAAGTGGGAGATGCCCGAGGATTCGCTCGATCGCGTGAACGCGCATCTGAGATCTCTCGTCTTTGGCGACGCCTCTTCTGTTGCTGCTGGCTCTGATGATGTTGGCTCTGCGAACACCAGCTTCGCTGATACTCGATCCGACGTCACCGCTTTCGCTTCTATGTTGGTGATCGACGAGGTGGGTCGTTTGGAGCTGTTGCGCAACGGTGGATTAACTGCAGCGCTTGACATTCTCGACGCTGGCCCGTCGAGCCTGTTTGACCATACGCTCGTCATCGTGCGTGAGGCTTTGCTTCCTGCGGCTCTCGAGCGCTTTGAGCCTGTATGGGGAAGCGTGAGTGTTGTCTCACCTGACGAGACTGGTCGTGAGGCCCTGTTTGCAGCCTTTGGTCTGTAGACGCAGGCTATTCGAGCCGATATCTTGTGCCGAAAAAGACGATGCTGCGTGCTGTGCGGCTTATTCGGCAACGTATACTGACGTACATACTTGAGAATAGAGGAGGCCCTCATGAACGTAGAGCTTTTGTATCATACGCCCGACCCCGAGCGCGCTATCGCAACCGCTGCGCGTCTGTGCTATGCACCGGTTGGCGCTTCTGAGCTTATGGAGACTATGTCTCCCGAGCGTATGGCGAGCGTGCTCTCGACCATCATGAAGGGTGGGCATTTCTCCACGCTCGAGCATGCAAGCTACACCTTCGCCATCGATGGTGTGTCCCGTGCGCTTACTCATCAGCTGGTTCGCCATCGTATCGCCAGCTTCAATCAGCAGAGCCAGCGCTATGTCAAGTTCAAGAATGGCATCGATATCGTTAAGCCGCACACCATCGAGGAGAACACCGAGGCTGAGGCAATCTTTGACGAAGTCATCAAGCAAGCTGAGGAGGCATACGGCAAGCTGCTTGAGCTTGGTATTCCCGCGGAGGATGCACGCTATCTGCTTCCGAATGCCGCAGAAACCAAGATTGTCGTAACCATGAACGTACGCGAGCTGCTCCATTTCTTTGAGCTGCGTTGCTGCAATCGCGCTCAGTGGGAGATTCGCGAGCTTGCCCATAAGATGCTCGAGCTCGCACGTCCTACGGCACCGTACGTTTTCTGCGATGCGGGTGCTCCCTGCGTTCACGGAAGCTGCCCCGAGGGCAAGATGACTTGCGGTTCGCCGTTCCCGAAGGTTGTTCGCGATTAGCATCGATTGAGGGTGTTTGGCGTGGGGTGATGATGCGGTTCGCCGCGGTCGTCGCCCCACGTTTTTGTTTGCAGAAAAAGGGGACTTTGCAGGTTGCGGTGCCGCGCCCTTCGCACATGCGGCATACTATCGAGAATTAATTCGAGAACGCAGAAAGAGAAGATATTCGTGAGCTCTCAGAAGAAAAGCGAATCGGCGCGCGCCTTTGCGGAAGATGGCGCATGTAAGACCCACGTAGGTGGTCAGGCCCTCATCGAGGGCGTCATGATGCGCGGAAAATACAACTGGGCTGTGGCGGTGCGTGAACCGTCCGGTGAAATCTATATCGAAGAGCATGATCTTGCATCGGGTAAGAAGAAGAACGGCTGGCTGTATTGGCCTTTCGTTCGCGGCTGCCGGGCTTTCGTTGAGTCCCTTATGCTTGGCTTCCAGGCGCTTGAGATTGCCGCACTGCATGCATACGGTGAGGAAGCGGAAGAGACTGAGGAGGCTGCCAAGGCCGACGAGGCCGAGGTAAAGACCGCTGCGGTCGACGAGGTTGAGGCAGGAGCCGCCAACGCCGGTGAGACTGAGGGCGGCGCCGCCAAGGCCGAGAGCAAGGCTGCCAAGGCCGACGAGGAGGACATGGTCGAATTTGGCCACAAGGAGATGGTGTTCTCCATGGTCATGGGTCTTGTCTTGGGTGTGGTGCTGTTTGTGGTTGCGCCTGCGTTGATCACTAACCTTATTGTGGGCGAATACGATGAGAACACGCTTCTGTGGAATATCGTCGACGGCGTCATCCGCGTAGGTGTGTTTGTGTTCTACATCTGGCTTATTGGTCGCATGGAGGAGATCAGGCGTATGTTCTCCTACCACGGCGCCGAGCATAAGACTATCCATTGCTTCGAGCACGGATTGCCTCTTACGGTTGAGAATGCACGCACTTTCCCGTGTCTGCATGTGCGCTGCGGTACGGCGTTCCTCATCATGGTTATGCTGATCGCCATCTTGGTGTATACCGTGGTTCCGCTCGATAAGCTGATCTTGGCTCTCGGTGTGCCCGACGGCGCGATCAAGCTGGTGCTGGTGATTCTGGTTCGCATTGCGCTTATGCCGGTTATTGCGGGCATCTCTTACGAGATCACGGTGAAGTGGGCGGGCAACCATCCTGAGAACCCGCTGGTTAAGGTCATTCTGTGGCCTGGTATGCAAATGCAGCGCCTGACCACCAAGGAGCCCGATGACGATATGCTCGAGTGCGCTATCGCTTCTATGAAGGCTGTTCTTGCTCGCGAGGATGCCGAGAACGCCAAGGAATCTGCTCCTGCCGCATAGGCGCTTCGCCTGTTTTGGCATCCCTGTTTTGATGGTTCGCCTGTCTCGGTGGCTTGTCTTCTCGACGGCTTACCGTCCTTCTAAATTGAATTCATGGGTGCCTCGCATAGATGGTGCGAGGGCTATTGGCGCGCCGTGTGCATGACTGGTTTGCGTCGGATTCGCAAGATCGCGGTCATGCCAGTGGAGATTGCAGCCTCTATTCTGGCTTGGACTGGTGTATCATTCCGCATTGCTGTCGTGCGCCGTTTCTGCGCGACAGGGAGAAACCCCGCACACGTTAATAATCAAGTTGGGGTAACCGTGTGAAGAAAGCTGCGGTTTCAGCATGGGTCACAAGCACGAGGTGCGTGATCGTGCTGAAGTTGGACAGCGTGATTGAAAAGAGGATGCTTCGATGAGACTGGTTGTCACCGAGAAGAACGACGCGGCGCAGAAGATCGCCGATCTGCTGGCTTCGGGAAAGCCGAAGGCCGACAAGGTGTACAACACCCCGGTGTACCGATTCGATGTTGACGGCGAAGAGTGGGTGACCATCGGTTTGCGCGGTCACATCCTCGAGCCTGATTTCACGCCGCAGCTTGTATTTAAGAAGCGTGGTGGCTGGAAGGGCGTGACGCTTGAGGGAGAGGTCCTCGACGCTCAGATTCCCGCAAGCTTGCCGAAGCCCCCGTTTAAGAAGAAAAAGCCTTTTTCCGAAGATGGCGTCGACCTTAAAGGCTGGAAGATGGAGGCGCTCCCGTATCTGGTGTATGCGCCCATCGAGAAGCTTCCCAAGGAAAAGGACATCATCCGCTCTCTTAAGAATCTGGCCAAGAAGGCCGATTCCATCATCATCGCAACCGACTTCGACCGCGAGGGCGAGCTTATTGGTGCAGATGCCTTGGCTTGCTGCCGTGAGGTAAACGAAACAGCGCCGGTTTCCCGTGCTCGTTACTCCGCCTTCACCAAGGCTGAGATCACGCATGCTTTCGCCAATCTGGTTGCCATGGATGACTGCTTGGCGCAGGCGGGTGCATCGCGTCAGGATATCGATCTCATCTGGGGTGCGGTTCTCACGCGCTATCTGACGCTTGTTAAGTTTGCCGGTTTCGGCAATGTGCGCAGTTCTGGTCGCGTGCAGACGCCTACGCTGGCTCTTATCTGTGAGCGCGAGCGAGAGCGCATGGCCTTCGTTCCCGAGGATTATTGGGTTATCAAGGGCGCCTTCGATGCCGATGAGAAGCAGGGTCCTACGGACGGCAAGGGCGCTGGAGCGTTTGAGGCTCCGCATGCAACGGCTCGATTCAAGGAAGAGGCTCAGGCGAATGCTGTCATGAGCCGCATTGCTGGAGCGAAGAGCGCTGTGGTGGCTGAAGTTGAGACGAAGAGCCGTAAGGTTGCCCCTCCGGCTCCGTTTAATACCACCTCGCTTATGGCTGCTGCATCTGCTGAGGGTCTTTCCCCGGCGCGCACTATGCGCATTGCTGAGAGCCTGTACATGGACGGCTATATTTCGTATCCGCGTGTCGACAACACCGTGTATCCCAGCTCTCTTGATCTGGCTGAGGTGGTGCGCACCATTTCGGGCAATCCCGCATACGCCCCCTTCTGCAAGCAGCTGTTGGCGAAGGGCAAGCTGACCGCGACTCGCGGCAAGAAGGAAACCACCGACCATCCGCCTATCTACCCCACGGCAAAGGCAACGCCCGACGATCTGCCGCCCGCAGAGTACAAGCTGTATAACCTGGTGGCCCGTCGTTTCCTGGCAACCCTGGCCGATTCCGCCGTCGTCGAGGGTACCAAGGTGACGCTCGACGTTGCCGGCGAGTCGTTTACGGCAAAGGGCGATGTGCTGATCGACCCGGGTTTCCGCGCTATCTATCCGTACGGCCTGAAGAAGGATGAGCAGCTTCCCTCCATGGCACAGGGCCAGCAGCTTGCCTTCAACGGCGCTCAGTGCGTTAAGAAGCAGACCGAGCCGCCCGCGCGATACAGCCAGGGAAAGCTTATCCAGGAGATGGAGAAGCTCGGACTTGGCACCAAGTCTACGCGTCACGCTATCATCGAGCGTCTCTATACGGTGAAGTACATTCATGATGATCCCATTGAGCCTTCGCAGCTCGGCATGGCGGTTATCGACGCACTGGGCAAGTTTGCGCCTCATATCACGCATTCGCAGATGACGGCAAATCTTGAAGCGGAGATGGACGACATCGCCGCTGGCGCAGTGAGCCGCGAGGAGGTTGTCGCGAATTCTCGTAACTTGCTGCTTGAGCAGCTCGAGGTTCTCATGCCGCACTCCGAAGAGGTAAAGGACGCCCTGTCCGACGCCGTTGCTGCTGACGCTTATGTTGGTCCGTGCCCGAAATGCGGGCGCGATCTTCAGATGCGTGTGAGCCAGAAGACGAAGTCGATGTTTATCGGCTGCTCTGGTTGGCCTGATTGCGATGTCACGTATCCGCTGCCCAAGGGCAAGGTGGAGGCGGTTGAGGAGCCTTGTGCAACCTGCGGCCTTCCGCAGGTAAAGGTGACGGCGTTCCGCGCCAAGCCGCGTACGACGTGCATCGACCCTTCCTGTGCCACCAATCAGGAGCCTGATGTCATGGTGGGCCTTTGCCCGACGTGCGGAGATGCAGGTATTGACTCCCGTCTGTTTGCTCGTCGAAACCCGAAGACGCTGAAGCGCTCCATTACGTGCGAGAATTTTGATTCGTGCCAGACGCGCTATCCGCTTCCTCAGTACGGCAATCTGACGGCAACGGAAGAGGCCTGCGAACGTTGCGGCGCGCCGATGGTTATTGTGACCACGTCTCGCGGTCCTTGGAAGCTGTGCCCGAACTTCGAGTGCCCTGCCAAGGCCGAGGAGGAGGCAGCTAAGGCTGAGAAGGCCGCAGCGAAGGCGGCGGGTAAGAAGGCCCCCGCTAAGAAGGCTTCAACGAAGAAGGCCTCAGCGACGAAGAAGTCTTCGTCTGCAAAGAAGACGCAATAAAACAAGAGGGGAGCTTGCCTCCCCTCTGTTGTTTGCTGAGCGTTTCGTTTGGGCTCGTGTTTTACTGCAGGTTCTGCGATTAGACTTGTGGTTATGCTGCGAGCCCAAGCGTCTAGCTTCGTGCGCTTCGGCTTAGTTCGACTGTTCGATTTCGCGGTAGAGATCGCGGCCGTTTGTGTCGATAGCCACGATAGCGGGGAAGTCGTGCAGGATGAGGCGTCGGAGTGCTTCGGTGCCAAGATCGTCCCAGGCGATGGTTTCAGCCTCCTGTACGCAGGTGGCAAGCAGCGCGGCGATGCCGCCGACGCAGGCGAAGTAGATGCCGCCGTTGCGCTTGCATGCCTCGATAACCTGACTCGATCGCTTTCCCTTACCGATATGGGCGACGATGCCGGCATCCATGAGGGCGGGCGTTGCGAAATCCATGCGTGAGGCGGTGGTGGGTCCGACCGAGCCGAGGGGACGATTGGCGGCAGCAGGCGTGGGGCCCGCATAGAAGATAGTCTGTCCGTCCAAGCCGAAGGGGAGCTCGCCTTCCTTTTCGAGATAGTTGAGGGCGCGCTCGTGACCAGCGTCACGCATGGTGAAGACCGGTCCGGAGAGCAGGACTTCCTGGCCGATGCTCAG
>JAFYTB010000149.1 GCA_017559045.1 Eggerthellaceae bacterium
ATCCTCGCTCGATGCCCAGCTCAATCTTCACAAGCTTCCGGAGGTGTAAGCGATGACCCAGTATGGTTTCTTCTTCGACCAGAGCCGCTGCAACAACTGCCACGTGTGCTCGATCGCCTGCCGCGACTGGAACGGGATAGAGCCCGGCCCGGTGAAGTGGGTTCGCATGATGCAGTGGGAGAAGGGCGCCTTCCCCGTACCCGCAATGCATACGCTGTTCGCAACCTGCTATCACTGCGAGAACCCGGTTTGCGTTGACGCATGCACTAACGGCGCGCTCTTCAAAGAGGACGAGTTCGGCGCCGTCCTCCTCGACGAGGACAAGTGCCGCGGCTGCCGCCAGTGCTGGCTTGCGTGCCCGTACGGCGCCCCCCAGTATGCCGACAACGCCATCGGCACTCCGATGAGCAAGTGCACCATGTGCTATGACAAGCTGGTTCAGGGCGAGCTCCCCGTCTGCGTGGCCTCGTGCCCGCAGCGAGCCCTCGACTTCGGCCCGCTCGAGGAGATGGAGGAGCGCTACGGTTCCGTCCACGAGCTCGAGGACATGCCCGACGGCAGCGTCGTCAAGCCGGCCGTTGTGTTCAAGCCCCGCGCCGAGCGCAAAACGCTCGTGCCCTACGACCCGGTGGAGGCCGCGAGGCTCATGGGCGGCCGCATCGACCAGCTCCCCGACCTCTACGACGATCCTTCGTTTGCGATCGAATACGATCCCGCCATCGTCGGCTACAACACGCTGGTGATGAAGGCGTCGAGCGTCGAGGAAACACTTGCCCGCTCTAAGAACGAGGACGGGTAAGATCCAGCAGCGCGGGCGCCCTCCCTGCGAGCATGGCGCCCGCTCTTTTCTCGCACCGCCCGGGACCGGGCGGTGCGACTCCCAGAGCCTGGCAAGCTGCGATAGCAAGGAAAAGGAGGAGGGGTTCATGGCAACATACACCGGCCACACCTCGATCTGCGTAACCGACATGGACAGGTCCATCGCGTTCTACTGCGACGTCATGGGTCTTCGAGTGTCGAAGGACTTCGGCACGCTCCCCGCGGTGAGCCTCACGCGCGACGAGGGGTCCAAGATGCGCATCGTGCTGCTGGCGGCCGAAGACGGCCTTGAGTGCATCGAGCTGTTCCAGTTCTTCGACATCGAGCAGCGCAGGATGGACGGCAAGGTCAGGCACGAGGACTTCTGGTCGAGCCACGTCGCGCTCCTGTACGACGACATCGACGAGGCGTACCGGAAGGCAGTCGACGCCGGCGCCGAAATCGACATCCCCCTGTGCGGATCATGCGGGTACCGCTTCTCCTACATCTACGATCCCGACGGGTACATGGTCGAGCTCGTAGAGAAGTAGACAGCACTGAAGAGGCCCTGCGCATGATGGACGGAGCCAACCGAGACTGCATCAAGCCGGTCGTTTACTACGGAACGACTGAGTAGCGAATCGCCGCTGTGCGGGCTGCAGCGTTGAGTTGCAGCCCGCACGCACGGGACCGCGGGTTTCCGATTACGAGGCCTTCTCCCGCCGACCAAGTTGGCAGAATCGCGAGACAATCAGGATTCCCGACCCACACACTTAACTTGTCGGAAATCAAGGACTTAAGTGTTTCTTACGCTTCCATGGTTACTTGCAATCTCAAATGCAAAGAAGGGGCTACGGACAAAATCTTGGACATTAAATACGCTCCAGGAAGTTGTCCGTAGCCCCGTTCTCCTTTTGTCTCATTTCCGAACGCGGTAAGGTGCCGCACAAAAGGTAACCGAGGTCCCAAGCTCTGCCCCATGGTTCACCCAGGGGCATTTTCGTTTATAGAACGCACAAACTCAAAAACAAGTTTCATCTCAACAAGCAGAGCAGGCAAATAGTACCTTAGCTGCAGCAGCCATTCAGATCGTTGTTAGAATCCAACAGTCATATACATGGCGTAGAACTCGCAACGAATCACAAAGACAGAAAGAATAATCGCCACGATTCCTATAGCAAAAAGCGTATTGGAAGCAAGCTCGTGCTTGCCCCAACTATTCGCAAGAAAGCCATATGACACTA
>JAFYTB010000150.1 GCA_017559045.1 Eggerthellaceae bacterium
AGCACTCTGAACGTCGTGATGGCTTCGCGCGCGGAATCGCAATCACGAACGGTCATACGCGTGCGCTCGGAAGCATCGCGTGCGATAGGCGCGTCGATCATGCCCGTATCGTGAGCCATGATTCCATGAACCAGAGCAAGGTAGCGACGATCAACAGCACGAGCGCGGATGTAGTCCATAAGTACACGGCCAGCCTCGTTGGACTTTGCAGCAAGCATCAGGCCGCTAGTGTCACGGTCGAGGCGATGCACGATACCCAGACGGTCATCCTCGCCCTGAACATTGCAGAGATTCGCAGCGCCATAGCGATAGATCAAAGCATTAACAAGCGTTCCGTCGTAATGGTCAACGGAAGGATGGCAGACGAGACCAAGCTGCTTTGAGATAACCAGCATATCCTCGTCTTCGTAGCGAATGTCGAGCGGAATATCCTGCCCCTCAACAATGCGGGAAAGTGGTGCGTCCTCAATCTCGCAGACAATGGCGTCGCCAAGCTTAACGAGGTACTTCTTCGGAACGGGAGATCCAGAAACAAGAACCTCACCAGCTTCGATAGCACGGGCAGCAGCTGAACGACTCGTGTAAAACTCGCGATCGTAGAGCATTGTATCGAGTCGCATACCAGCATCGTCAGGTGTTGCAACATGGCAAATAGCACGCGTCATGAGCTAGCACTCCTCATCGCCAGTATTCAGATACTCCAAAATCATTCCAATGAAGAAAATCACGAAACCGCAGGTAACACCAATGTCGGCGATATTAAAGACCGGGAACTCGATGAACACCGTCTCGATGAAATCAACGACGTATCCAAGCGCAAAACGGTCAATCGCATTGCCAATTCCACCTGCAACCACGAGCGATATGCCAATCGCCGTGATAGAAGAGGAATTAGGAAACGCGATAAACAGGTAAGCCGCCAGCGCCACGCAAACAAGAATAGAAACGATGGCCAGCGGAATAACCGCGCCACCGAACATACCCCACGCGGCACCAATATTGTGTACAAGACGGAATTGGAAGATGCCGGCAAAAGGACCAGCGATCAGCTCTCCAAGCTGGTAAGAATTAAAGAAGATCTTAGTGGCCTGATCCAACAAGACCCAAAGAGCGGCAATAACCGCAAAGATCAGCGCGTTTCTCTTACGCGCAGAAGAGCCTGCCGCACCCTTCTCGGATACAGCAGGCTCATCATTGATGTAGTCGAACTGGGACTGCAAGAAGCAATTCACCTTCCGTTATTCAGCGTCGAAGCCAATTGCCTCAAGAGCGTCGGCGCAGCGAGCGCAAACGTCGGGATAGGAGGCATTGCCGCCGACCTCGCAGATATTCCAGCAACGCGGGCACTTCTCGCCTTCAGCAACAGAAACCGCAACGGAAACTTCCTCAGCGTCAACAGTCTCGAACTTGACGGAAGCAACGATGAAGAGCTCCTCGAGAACGCCAGCCGCATAAGCGGAAGCAGCCTCCACAATGGCAGCAGGTGCGGAAATGACGAGCGCAGCCTCCTGGCTCTTACCAATGAGCTTCTCGTTACGAGCAGTCTCAAGAGCCTTGGTGACAGCATCACGCACGTCCATCATGACGTCGAAGGAAGCAGCCTGAGCGTCAGCGTCACCCGGGAAAGCAGGCACGAAGTCTGCAGCCGTAGGCCAACCAGCAAGCTGGACATTGGACACGCGGCCCTCACGCTCACGCATAGCCAGCGGATAGTGCTCCCAAACCTCGTCCGTGGTGAAGGAGATGATCGGGGAAAGAACGCGAACCATGACCTCGAGGATGTTCATGAGAACGGTCTGAGCAGCACGACGCCTCGGAGAGTTCGGGGCCTCGGAGTACAGACGATCCTTAATGACGTCCATGTAAACAGCGGAGAGATCGTTGACGAACTCGTAGACCTCACGGTACACGAGGTTGAAGCGATAGCTGTCATAGCCAGCCTCGACGTCGCGCAGAAGCTTGAGGGTACGAACCATAGCCCACTGATCGATAGGCTCGAGCGCATTCCACTCGGTCACGGCATCCGTTGCGTCGTTAAAGTCATCAAGGCTGCCGAGCAGGAAGCGGAAGGTGTTACGGAACCTGCGATAGGTGTCAGAAACCTGCTTCAGAATGTTGTCGGAGATGCTGACATCCTGGGAGTAATCAACGCTGGCAACCCACAGACGGAGAACGTCAGCGCCAAACTTGTCCATAACCTCAGCCGGGTCAACACCGTTGCCAAGGGACTTGGACATCTTGCGACCCTGCTCGTCAACGGTAAAGCCGCAGTGCATGACCGACTTGTAAGGCGGAACGCCATAAGCGCCAACGCTAGTAAGAAGCGAGGACTGGAACCAACCGCGATGCTGGTCGGAACCCTCAAGGTACATATCAGCCGGGAAGGTCAGACCCTCGTCAGCGCGATGCTTGCAAACAGCGGTGTGCGTAACGCCAGACTCCCACCAAACATCAAGGATGTCCTTCTCGGGAATAAGCTCGGTGCAGCCGCACTTGTCGCACTTCGTACCCTTCGGCAGGTACTCGGACGGCTGCTTGATGAACCAAGCATCAGCACCCTCGGTATTGAAGAGATCGATTACAGCATCGAAGGTCTCCTCGGTTGCCACAGTAGAAGAGCACTTTGCGCACTTGAAAACCGGAATGGGAACACCCCAGGAACGCTGGCGGGAAATGCACCAGTCGGGACGCTCTGCAACCATGGAGCCAATGCGGTTAGAAGCCCAACCGGGAATCCAGCGGACCTCTTCGTTGATGGCATGAAGAGCATTCTCGCGAAGAGAGTTCTCCTCCATAGAGACGAACCACTGATCGGTTGCGCGGAAGATAACGGGCTGATGGCAGCGCCAGCAGTGCGGATAGGAGTGATTGATCTCCTGCATAGCCACAAGGGTGCCCTGCTCGCGAAGCCACTCGATGATGACCGGGTTAGCCTCGTCGGTATCGAGACCAGCAAAGCGACCAGCCTCGTCAGTGAAGCAGCCGTTGTCATCAACCGGCATAAGCATGGGGATATCGAACTCCATGCCAACCAGGTAGTCGTCCTGGCCATGGCCGGGAGCGGTGTGGACGCAGCCCGTACCAGTATCGAGCGTAACATGGTCGCCGTAGATGAGCGTGCCCTTGAGCTCCTGGCGAATGGGGCAGGTATAAGTAAGGCCGTAGAGCTCCTTGCCCTTCATGACAACGGGCTCACCTGCTGCGTTGCTGATGAAGGAATAGCCCTCCCAGCCAGCGGTCTGAGCAACCTGCTCGACAAGCTCGCGAGCCATGATGATGTTGGAGCCATCGACAACGAGCATGACGTAGTCAGCCTCGGGAGCAAGGCTCACAGCAGTGTTGGCAGGAAGGGTCCACGGGGTGGTGGTCCAGATGAGAACATAGGAGTCGCCAGTAGCGCCAGCAGCCTCCCACACACCAGGGGTGATGTCCATCTTGAACTTTACAAAGATGGAGGGAGAGACCTCGTCGCCGTACTCAATCTCAGCCTCGGCGAGAGCGGTGTGGCAGCGCTTGCACCAGTGGATGGGCTTACGACCGCGATACACGGAGCCCTTCAGGTACATCTCCTTGAAGATCTCAACGTTGCCAGACTCAAAGTTGGGGAGGAAGGTGAGGTAAGGCTTGTCCCACTCAGCGTTGACGCCAAGGCGCTTGAAGCCCTCGCGCTGAACACCGACGTACTTCTCTGCCCACTCACGGCAAAGCTGACGAAGCTCGGGCTGAGAGATGGTGGCCATACGCTCGGGACCAATGGTGACCTCGACCATGTGCTCGATGGGCTGACCATGGCAGTCCCAGCCGGGGATGTAAGGCGTGAAGTAACCGCGCTGAGCATGGCTCTTAACGACGAAGTCCTTCAGGACCTTGTTGAAGGCGTGGCCAATATGAATGGGGCCGTTTGCATACGGAGGACCGTCATGCAGCACGAAGGGCTCGCCATCCTTATTCTTCTCAAGCACACGGTGATAGATATCTTCCGAATACCACTTCTCGAGACGCTTAGGCTCGTTTTCGGGCAGGTTAGCCCTCATAGCGAAGTCGGTCTTAGGAAGGTTCATGGTTTCCTTATAGCTCTTAGCCACGAAGATCCCAGCCTTTCTCATTCCTCTTATACCAGCAACGAAATTGCACTAGCAAATACCGTTAGAGTTCTCAAACTTGATAAGTATAAAGCTATATAAGGCCTGATGCGAGCGCAGGGGCATTCTCAGCTTCGAAATTAACGTAATTTCGGCTGATTGCGAGATCGGGATCTACGTTCAGGGAAATCGATCGGCTTGAAAACCCTTCGTTTACACCCCCGCAACCATTACCTGAGCACCCCAATTTAAAACATTCGCGTCCATAGAATCGATGTCAATGAACCCTCAAGGCAACACCCAACATCTTGGTGGCGTAAACGACAAGGAGCACACATGGGCTACGAAATCATCACCGACTCTTCCTGCAACCTTTCGCGTTCAATGATCGAAGAGCTCGGCGTGCGCATCATCCCCTTTAACCTTATCGGAAACGGAATGGTGCACCAAAGTCGTCCATTGGACCAAGACGTTGATCTCGGGTTTTTCTACACCATGATGAGAGAAGGGGCCACATTCACCACCTCACTCCCCAGCATGCTGGTTGCACGAGAAATTCTCGAGGCGCCGTTAAAAGAAAATCATGACGTGCTCTACATCGGATTCTCATCCGCGCTTTCAAGCGCCTATGACGCCATCCGCCTTCTGCTCGACTCCTTGTCAAACGAATATCCCGACCGAACGATCATCGCGATCGACTCCCTATCGGCATCCGCAGGGCAAGGGCTTCTCGTATGGCATGCCGCACACCAGAGAAACGAAGGACGCTCCCTCCAGGAGGTCCACTCTTGGCTCGAGGAAACGAAGGGAAAGGTTGCGCACTGGTTCACCGTCGATGACCTCAAATACCTCATGCGCGGCGGACGCATCACCGCTGCAGAAGCCTATCTCGGATCAATACTCAACGTTAAGCCCGTCATGCACGTCGACGAGAACGGCAGGCTTGTTCCTGTTGAAAAGGCACGAGGCAGGAAGAAATCCCTCAGGGCGCTTGCAAGCCATATGAGCAGATCAGCACTACCCTATCCGGAAAATCAAACGGTATTTATCACGCACGGTGATTGTCAGGAAGACGCTGAGTTTATCGCCAGTGAAATCAGGGGTCTCCGAGATCACGAAGTTGAGATAGTCATCAACTTTGTTGAGCCGGTCATTGGATCCCATGCGGGTCCAGGAGTCGTCGCAATCTTCTTTTTAGCTGAAAGCAGGAGTTGACGGCGTACAATACCCTGCATGGAGAAACATGCGGACAACACCGATTTCCCCCTATCCCCATGGGAGGGTCCAGCCATCATGCTGCTCGACCTCGATGCATTCTTCGCATCAGTCGAACAACTTGATCACCCTGCTTGGCGCGGGAAACCCGTCATCGTTGGAGGAGACGCCGAAAAGCACGGCGTTGTCTCCACGTGTTCGTACGAAGCTCGCGCCTATGGCGTAAGAAGCGCTATGGCAGCCTCACTTGCAAAGCAACTCTGTCCTGATGCCATCTGGACTCATGGGCACTACGCTCGATACAAAGAGATCTCCAACCTCATCATGGGTATCATCAGAGATGAAACACCGCACGTTCAGCAGGTAAGCATCGACGAGGCGTTCGCCGACATCTCACCCACCAAGGTCAATACAGAACATCCCGCAATCGTGGCTCGACGCATCCAAGAACGCGTCGAAAAGCTTGGCGTGACTTGCTCTATCGGCCTTGGGACCTCTAAGTCTGTCGCAAAGATCGCCTCCGACCTCGACAAGCCCCGCGGTCTCACCATCGTGTATCCAGGCTCTGAGAATGCCTTTCTCAACCCCCTGCCCATCAGAAAGATGAGCGGTATTGGACCTTCCGCAGAAAAGACCCTCGTCAACCACGGGATCCGCACTCTTGGCGATCTCGCAAATGCAGACGAAAGCCTGCTCAACCGCGTATTCGGCAAAAACGCAGCCATGATGAGGGAAAGGGCCTCGGGGCAAGACCGCTCCCCCGTAGCACAAGACGACACCGTCAAATCGGTTTCCAATGAGATCACCTTCGCAAACGACCTCACCAACCAGGACGACATCGAAGCCGCACTGCTCACTATAAGTTCAAAGGTCGGAAGAAGGCTAAGGAAAAAGCAACTCGCGGGACGCACGCTCACCGTCAAAGTGCGATTCGATGACCGAAGCTCGAAAACCGCACAATGTCAGTTAAGCTCGCGGACAAACGACGAGCTCGTGTTTGGACCAAGCGCCGTATCGCTCGCATTAAAGCTCTGGCGTCCGGGCCTCAAAATCAGACTGCTGGGAATTGGCGTTTCGGGGTTCGAGGAAAGCGAGTTCGTCCAAAACGCTCTCTTCGAACTTCCGGATGCTTCTGCAACCTCC
>JAFYTB010000151.1 GCA_017559045.1 Eggerthellaceae bacterium
CCTCTTTGGTTCCGTCGAGGGGCTTGAGGCGCGCTTCGACGCTTCCCATTTCTGCCTTGATTCTTGAGAGCGCAGGTTTGGGCCCGATGGATGAGGCGGCCCGTGATGTCTTCCGCCAGCGCAATACTGAGTGGGCGAAACAGCTGCGCGACCAGGGTGTTTCGGCATTTATGGACTACTGGGAAAACCTCTCGCTTTTCGAGACGCAACGAGAGCTCCCTCAGGCTAAGCGCGATGCGCTGCGTTCTGCTCGTGAGGCGAACGATGCTGAGGCTTTGGCGCGCACTTTCGAAGGAACGGGCCAGCATCATCAGCACTCTGAGCTTGAGACGATTTCGGCTTTGAACACAGCGATCAAAAGCGGCCTTCAGGTGACGTATATCTGCGGTGGGCGAGACCTCAAATATGCTGCTGTTGCCGAGAAGATCGGCCGTGCCTGCCCGGGTGTCAATGTAAGCGAGGTCCCTGCTGTGGGCCATAGCGTTCATCTTGAAAACCCTGAGGCTTTCGTTCGCGCGTGCCTGCGCGCATAGGCTCTTTACATCTTTTCGCCATCAGGTTTTGTCTGCCTCTAAAGGGCCCAATCGCGATAAAATGACTCCATACGCAGATTAATCGAATCAGGCTTGTCGAAAGGCGAAGGGGACCGCATTCGAGCTTTCATATGCTCGAGTCGAACCTTCTGCCCCATATACCGAAGGCGCCTCGGCGGCGCTTTCGCACCCAGTCTGATTCTGCAACCGAAAGGAAGCCGATGAGCGAGATCAAGTGGCAGAAGGGCAAGGAATACAAGGAGATCATCTACGAAACCTACGAGGGAATCGCGAAGATCACCATCAACCGCCCGCATCGCCGTAACGCATTCACGCCGCTGACCAACGCCGAGATGTTCGACGCGTTCACCATCGCACGTGACGATGCCTCCATCGGCGTCATCCTCCTGACCGGCGCCAACCACGGCGGCGCGCACGAGGACGAGGCCTTCTGCTCCGGCGGCGACCAGAAGGTTCGCGGCAACGGCGGCTACGTCGGCGAGGACACCATCGCCCGCCTCAACGTGCTCGACCTGCAGCGCCTCATCCGCGTGGTGCCCAAGCCCGTCATCGCCATGGTGAACGGCTACGCCATCGGCGGCGGCAACATCCTCACCATGGTGTGCGACCTGACCATCGCCGCCGAGACGGCGAAGTTCGGCCAGACCGGCCCCAAGGTGGGCAGCTTCGATGCCGGCTACGGCTCCGGCCTGCTCGCCGCGATGGTCGGCCAGAAGAAGGCCCGCGAGATCTGGTTCCTCTGCCGCCAGTACAGCGCGCAGGAGGCACTCGACATGGGCCTCATCAACAAGGTCGTTCCCTTCGACGAGCTCGAGGCCGAGTGCGTCGCATGGGCCAAGGAGATCATGCAGATGAGCCCGACGGCCATCCGCTTCATCAAGGCGTCCCTCAACGCCGCAACCGACGGACTCGCCGGCCTGCAGCAGCTCGGCGGCGACGCCACCATGCTGTTCTACACCACCGACGAGGCGAAGGAAGGCCGCGACGCGTTCAAGGAGAAGCGCCAGCCCGACTTCCAGCAGTTCCCGAAATTCCCGTAGGAGCTTGCGGACGCTTCTTGACGAAGCGTCCATACGATTAGCCTCGTTTGGAAAACTCGCAGATGAGAGGCGCAGAAGCTTCCCATGATCGACATCTTCGAAAGCACCGCGCGCATGTACCCCAACAGGGTCTTTTTCACGTGCGTCGATGCATCGGGTTCGGAGACTGTCTATACGTACCGAGTTGCTCGCTTGAAGGCGTCGGCGCTTGCGCGGCGCCTGCGTGATACGGGAGTGCGTGAGGGCGATTATGTCGTTGTCGATCTGCCGAACTGTGCAGCCTTCGTGTTGTTGGCGCTTGCGGCTGGGTACGGATCCTTTACCTTGGCCCTGATTAACAACAGGCTTTCGGCGGCTGAGAAGAAATCGCGTCTTGCTGAGCTTGAGAATTGCGGAAAGCGCATAGGCGCCCATATCGGTGCCAGCGAAGCTGCGCGTCTGATCGATTGGGTGGATTCGTTTCTTGCGTCGGGAGACACCCAGGATGGCAAAAGCGAGCAGGTTTCTTCCCGTGGATTCGAAACGGGCAAGCCTTCGCTTTTCGGCGGCGCTCGATCGGCTGGATTCGGAAAATTTTCTGGCTCCAATGCCGCCTCGAGGGCTCATCAGCGAGGAAACGCGGAGTTCGTATTACGTCAGAAGCGCCATCGTCCCATCATGGGTGCGCGCGAGGATGCTCTGAGCGAAACGATTCATTTTGCCGAACGCGAGGCTCATCTGTTCGATATCGGGCGCAGCGCGTTGGTTATGTTCACCTCTGGCACGACGGGCAAGCCCAAGGCGGTTCAGCTTACGTGGTATCAGCTAGCCTCTTCTGCTCAAGCGGCAAATCGGGCTCTCGGTGCGGAAGCGGGCTTTTGGCAGGCCAGCCTTCCCTTGTACCACGTGGGCGGTTTTCAGATTGTGGTGCGCAGTGTTCAGGCGCGCCGACCCTTCGTTTTATATGAGCGCTTCGATGCGCAGCGTATTCTGCGCGATGCCTCGCGCTTTGGGGCTACGCATCTTTCCGTGGTCGACAAGATGCTTCAGGATTTGCTTGCGGTCGATGAGCTTGGGGCTTTGAGTTCCTACCGCTGCATCTTGCTTGGCGGTGGCCCGCTCAACGATCAGACACTTGAGCGTGCGGTGGATGCGAAGGCGCGCGTCTATGCGAGCTATGGCATGACCGAAACCTCGAGCATGATTGCGAGCTCACTGGTTGAAGACGGCTTTCAAGATCGAAGGGTGGGCGTCGGACTTCGCCTTGCTCCTGGCTATGAGGCACGTATCGTTGATCCCGATGCGAACGGCTTTGGTCGTTTGGCCGTCAGGGGGCCGGGCGTGTTTTCTGGCTATCTCAATGCGCGCGCGGCACGCACCATCGACGGCTATTTCCTGACAGGTGATACCGCAGCCCTTGAGGATGGAAATCTCATCCTGCGTGAGCGTACGGGCGATATGTTCATCTCGGGTGGCGAAAATGTGTATCCCGCCGAGATCGCCGCGGTGCTTCGCCGCATTCCCGGCATTGCCGAGGCGCACGTGTTTGGCGTGGCTGATCCCAAATGGGGTAGGCGACCGGTCGCCATTGTCGAGCGCGCACCGTTGAGCTCGCTGGCGGCGGGACCGCGCTTGGCTGCTCCTGAAGTTCGCGATCAGCTTGCCGAATCGCTTTCGAAGCTCAACATGCCCGAATATATCTGCTTCGTTGACGAAATGCCCCGATCTGGCATTGGCAAGACCGATCGTGCGGCGACGGAACTCCTGTTTGAGCAGCGCATTCAGGTGGAGCGCGTCATTCTCCATCGTTTCCGCTTGCCCTTTACCAAGCCTTTCAAAACCGCGAAGGAGACCTTGACTCATCGCGAAGGCATTGTCGTGGAGATTGTCGACCACGAGGGGCGCCGCGGTTTGGGAGAGTGCGTTTCCTTCGAGACTGATTGGTATTTGCCTGAAACGCTTGATCAGGATTGGCCCGCCCTCGAGAACATCATCGCACCTTTGGTGAAGTCGGAAGCTTTCCTGCATCCTCGCGAGGTGAGCAGGCTGCTTTCGTCGGTTCCGGAGCTGGCTGCGCTGCCTATGGCCTGCGCTGCTGTGGAAAATGCAGTGTGGGATCTGTATGGCCACATCGTCGGCCAGCCTCTTTGGCAGTTGCTTCGCGATGAGTACGCGAGGGTTGAACAGTGCATGCTGAATGATCTCAGCGCACTTTCCGACGCCGGGATCGTTCGTCTTGTGGGTCGCAAACACACCACGTCGGCTTTGGTTACTGGGGAAAGAGCTATGGTTCCAGCTGGAGCGGTTGTGGCCATTGGGAAGCCGGGAGAGGTGCTTGAATCTGCGCGTGCATGCGTCGCTTCGGGCTACCGTCGCGTGAAGCTGAAGCTGTCGCCTGGCCAAGGCGTAGGTTGCGTGAGGGTTATTCGAAATGCTTTTCCGCAGCTGCTTGTCACGTTGGATGCGAACCAGAGTTTCTCGATGCATCGGGCGAGCGAATTGCAGGAGCTTGATCGTCTTGACGTGGGCTGGATCGAAGAGCCTTTGGCGGCGCCGTGGGGAATGCCTTCGGTTGGCCGTCCTGCATTTGAGAGGCTGGCGCGCTTCCAGGACGACATTGCCACTCCGATCTGCGTCGATGAGTCATATGTGAATGCTGAGCAGGCGCTTGAGATGTTGGGTTTCGAAGAGCTGCGCTGCATCTGCGTCAAGATCGGCAAGTTCGGCGGTGCTCAGCCTGCGTTGGAGTTTGTCTGTCTGGCTCAGTTGCTCGGACGCGAGGTTTGGATGGGCGGCATGTACGATACGGGCGTTTCGAAGCGCCTGCATGCTGCGTTCCAGGCGCTGCCCGGTCTTGTTGTCCCCGGCGACATCGGATCGACGTCTCGTTACTTTGCGCACGACATTACGCTTCCTTCTTATGAGACCAGCCATGGCTACGTTGCCCTCAACTCCTATGGCTTTGAGACCGGTCTCGGTTGCTCGCTTAATAAGGAGATTCTCAAGCAGGTGCGCATTTCCCGTTGTGAGATTTAGAGGCTGGGACCTCCTTCTTTCTTATTGCGAAGACGCTGATGTTCCTCGACCTCTGCCGCCTCATTGACGAATCGATGAGATTCGGTGAAGGTTTAATGCTGGGTTGTTCAATCAGGTATGATTGAAAACTGCAAATTAGTCGAGGGTTATCATCGATAGAACGATGACCATGGTGCGTAAGGAGTCGCACTAATATCCGCTGCGCTTAAGCCAGCGCGTCTGATCAATACCCTCGGCGCATATGAGGAGGTTTAAGCGGCTTAATGGATATTGCGATAAGTCTCGTGCTCGTCGTCGCGTTCCTTCTGATGAACGCATTCTTCGTGGTGGCAGAGTTCTCTCTGGTTCGTGTGCGTAAGTCCCAAATCGAAATTGCGATCGATGAGGGAAAGAAGGGCGCCAAGAACGCTAAGACCATCACGGACAATATCAACGCTTATCTTTCCGCATGTCAGCTTGGCATTACGCTTGCCTCGCTGGCGCTTGGCTTTTTGGGCGAGCCGGCTTTCTCGGCGCTTATTCACCCCGTGCTTTCGATGATGGGTCTTTCCGATGCGCTGATTTCCGCTATCGCCATCGCCTTTGGCTACATCGTTATGACCACGCTTCATGTGGTTATCGGCGAGCTTATTCCGAAGTCTTTCGCCATCTTCTCCACTGAGAAGTATGCTCTGTTTTCGGCGACGCCGCTTCTCATCTTCTACAAGGTTACGTATCCCATCATGTGGATCTTCAACGGCATCACCAATTTTGTGGTGAGGCTGTTCGGTCATGATCCGGCCAATGAGCACGAGATCTATACGGGCGACGAAATCAAGCTGCTCATCGACGAGAGCACCGAGGGTGGCCTTATCGACGAGGATGCAAACGAGATCGTCGACAACGTGTTCGACATGGGCGAGAAGGATGCGTGCGCCATCATGACGCCGCGCATTGACATGGTGTGTCTCGATACCGAGGACTCCCTTGAGGAGAACCTCGACATCATTCGCCAGTACAAGTACACGCGCTATCCCGTATGTCGCGGTAGCAAGGACTACATCGTGGGCTTTGTGCACATCAAGGATCTGTATGACCTTGGACCCAATGCGCCTATGGAGCAGTGGCCCATCCGCGATATTCCTGCCGTTCCGGAAACAGCTCCCATGATGAAGGTGCTTGAGGTCATGCAGGACCATCGCACCGAGATTACTGCCGTGGTTGATGAGCATGGCGGAACGGCTGGATTCGTGACCATGAGCGACATCATGGAACAGATCGTCGGACGTATTGACGACGAGTACATGCACGAAGCCGACAACGAGGTTGTCACGCTTGCTGATGGTAGCCTGCTTATTGACGGCAGCTTACCCGTTGGCGAGATCGAGGACCTCATTGGTTTTGAGCCTGAGGAAGTCGAGGAGTGCGAGACGGCGGGTGGCTTGCTGCTGGCGCTGTTCGATCGTATTCCGAAGGCGGGCGATATGGTTACGGCTGATCACCCCAAGGCTACTGCGGTCTTTACGGTCATGGACATGGATCGCCACCGCATCGATAAGATCCGTATCGAAGTGATCCACAAAGAGGCTGCTGGCGAATAAAGCACCTGCTTAAACGAATCATGTTATTGAACGGCCTGCGATTTCGCAGGCCGTTGCATTGTGTCCTATGAGATTACAGTTTGCGAAGTGGTGCGAAGTTAAGAAGTGGCTCGAAGCTACGAGGTGGCTCGAAGCCAAGCCCAGCCGGTTTTACGAGGGTCCTCCGTTGTACTTCAGGCAGAGCATGGTGATGTCGTCAAACTGGGGCGCATCTCCGACAAATGCCTGCACGTCGTCAACTACGGACGTGCAGATTGCCTCGGGATCCGAATCCATGTTCTTAAGGGTCTCGAGAAGGCGTGCCTCACTGTACATGGCATTATCGGAATTCGTTGCTTCGGTCACGCCGTCGGTGTACAGGTAAAGAACATCGCCCGGATTAAGCTGGAGCTCGCCGCGGCGGTAACGAATGCCCTCCATGCCAGCCAGTACCAATCCAGAGCGGAAGCTTGCGTAGTCGCATTCTCCATTGGCTCGTTTGACGATGGGGTGGCCGTGGCCAGCGTTCGCAAAGGAGACCATGCCCGTTCTGGTATTTAGATAGCCCATCCACACGGTGACGAACATGTCGGCATCGTTGCCTTCGCAAAGTTTGTTGTTTGCCTGGGTGAGCACCTCTTCGACCGTCATGTGCGATTCGGCGTAGCTTTTCAGCAGAGTTTTCGACGTCATCATGAACATTGCCGCGGGAATGCCCTTACCCGAGACGTCGGCAATCAGGAATGCCAGCACCTCTTCATCTACGAAATAGAAGTCGTAGAAGTCTCCGCCTACTTCCTTGGCAGTGTGCATGGTCGCCCAAATATCGAACTCCTTGCGGTGCGGGTAGGGAGGAAACACGGAGGGTAGGGCGGAATGCTGGATGGCATTTGCGAACTGGAGCTCGGCATCGATGCGCGTTTCCGCATCCGTGATATAGCGCTTCAGGGTGTCGACGGTGGAGTTGATGTCGTCGGACAGCGAAGAGAACTCTTCGTGCGAGCGCACGTCCACAACGACATCGAGATCGCCGTCGGCGATTTGCGAGAGGGCTCCATTCACCTTGCGGATGTTATCGACCACCAGGCGCCTTACGAGCACGTAGATAACTGCGAACAGCGCGAGGAAGACGATCACTTCAACGGCGGTCGTAATGCCGATTGAGACATTTCGGGAGACAACCGTCTCGCTTGCGGGCATCACGGCAGTGATGTAGTAGCCTTCCGCTTTAACGACCTTGCAATAGCAGGGCTCGCCGTAGACCGTTGCCTCGAAGATATCGTCGCCGGAATGGGTAATGAGATCGAGATCGAGGCCCGTCACGGGAAGCGGCTGGCCTTCGTTTTCCTGTTGGTCGCTGACGATGTTGCCGGACTCGTCAGCAATGATGACGCAGCCGCCTTCTCCGACGTGGCGATTCCTCGTGACGCCGATGACTTGGCTGGCAATGTCGCGTTGGAATCGTTCGGAGTCGTAACCGACTTGGACAAAGCCACCGTCGTTTAAGGCAACGCCAGCGTATTTTCGCGACAGGTTAGCGTCATGCGAGGTCGGCTGATAGCTCTGTACGTAGGTGTTGAGTCCGTTAAGTATCCGCAGGAATTCGGCCGACTGTTCGCCGTCTGCCATGTTGTATCCGAGGAAGTCTTCATGGGTGGTGGCGATGATGATGCCGTTTTCGTCTATGACGTTGATTTCGGAAACGTCGAACTTATTAAGAAGCTCACCCAGATATGCGCTGTCCACTTCGGGGGCGTCGTTGACGACCGCGGCAACCTCGCCCGTGAGTGCCAGCAGGTTTTCGTCGGAGGCGTCGATGACGTCCTGTCGAACGTCGGAAATATTCAGCTCGAGCAAGTCCATGGCGCTTTGCTTCGAGAGATTCGTCTGAATGCTCCAAAGAGCGAACACGGTGAACAGGAAGGCGATCACGACGACGACCAGCAGCCATTTCTGGAAGGACTGCGTAATCTTCTGCCCTTTACGAATTGCGCCGCCCGATTCCGGCTTCATGTTCATTGGTATCCCGCCTTTGAGCAGGCGGCTTCTCCAAACCACCCGCGCTCTCTGCAAAACGTGCCTCGATAATCCTGTATCCTAGCATAAAGCCAATTCGTGGCCGTAACCCATGGGAGGTAAATGTGAAGGTTGAAAGGACCATTGAGGGCGGGTGCGTCACTCTGAGCATCGCGGGTCGTGTGGACACCGCTACTGTCTCTAAGCTGGAGGACCCCCTGAACGAGTGTCTCGCTGATGCAAAGGTTCTCGTATTCGATTGCTCCGAGCTCGAGTATGTCTCTTCGGTTGGCCTTCGAGTGTTTCTCAAGGCGCAGAAGGCGATGAACCTTCAGGGTGAGATGAAGCTCATTCATGTGAACGAGACCGTGATGGAGATTCTCGACATCACCGGCTTCACTGACATCCTCACCATTGAGTAAGCGCAACATTTGCTTGCAAGGAGCGTTCTCCTATGAGCGAAACAGGCATTAACGACGGCATGTTTGGCATGTCGATCGAACTTGAGCCGACTCCTGAATCAGTTGTTTCCGCTGCGGACTTTGTGGAGGAGTGGCTTGACGCTCGTGCGGTGCCCATTAAGCCGAAAGCAAGGTTGATGGTTGCCGTCGATGAAATTTATTCCAATATCGTTCGCTGCAGTGCCGCCACCAGGGCGGAGCTTTCTGTGGCGAAAAAAGACGGGGACGTGGTTCTGACGTTCCGAGATAACGGCACGCCTTTCAATCCCCTTGAGTTAGAGGATCCCGACATTGCTGCTCCTGCCGAAGAGAGAGCCTTGGGCGGACTCGGTATTTTCATTGTGAAGAAGACGATGGATGACGTTCGCTACGAGCAGGTGGAGGGCGACAACGTGTTGACGCTCGTTTTAGGCGTGTGGCGCGAGCCTGCCGAGGTGGATGCATGAGTGGCAAGATCAGTCGGTTTGCCGATGATGGCTGGGCAGTTTGGATAGAAGGCGACGACACCAGCACCTTCTACCTTGATGAGTGGGTTAATCCAAACGGGAAGAGCTACGTTGATGTTGCCGTCAACATTCGCGACATCGATGACACCCACGGTATCTTCGTCTACGTTCCCTTCCCTGTAGAGAAGGACGAGATTGAGGACATCTCGACCAACTTGGGCGATCCGAACATCTTCCATGCCGTTTTCAGTTCTACCGGCATGGTTGACCTTTGGAAGAATAGGTGCACTTCCGCGATTGCCTACCATGGACGCGTTGTCGATTTGGTGCACATTTCCGAGCTCGAGGTTGGCGTGCGTCGAGTTTCCTCGGGTACGCTCATTTCGTTGTCGATCGACGATTTCGCTGAATGCCTCGATGGTGACGAGATCTATATCTTCTTCCGCATTCCGCATAAGTCTCTCGATGAGGTGTTTGTCCCTGCGGCTTCTGCGGCCAGCTTGTTGACCAGGTTGAAGAGCCTTTTCGTCAGCCCCATAGTTCTCGAAAGATACGGCTGCTCCGTGCGCGTTAACGAAGTTCGCATGCTTCCGCCCGAGATTGCGAAAACGGGTATGCTTCATCGCCAGAAGCTCAACTTGGCATCGGTGAGCATCCACCTCAAAGAGGATTATCAAATTCGAGACGCAAACTGCCATCGAGTCCATAGGCTCGAGAAGGATCTGTACAGGGATCACGCGCCTCAGGGTTTCGATCTTGATGACGTCATCGTCTACCACTGGCAGCAGGCGCGTGAGATCAATCTGCGAGGCTGCTTCAACTTCTACTTCGACATTCATCGTGAGAAGGTCAGTGGAGGAAGCATCCTTATATACAGTTTGGCGTTGCTTGCTATGGGCATTGTCGGCAACGCTGTCTATGACGGTCTTGTCTATCTCCTTAAGACGATGCTCTAGTTGGGCTTAGAAACTCGCTGGTTCCTTGTCGGAATGCAAAGCGCCCGCCGAATCCTTTTGGACGCGGCGGGCGCTGTGTGTGTGTCTGCTTTTTACGAGGGGCGATAGGCTTTTTACGCGACGGTGAATCCAAGGTAGCGTTCGCAGTTGCGATAGAGCAGTTTCTCGAGATCCTCTTCGTCGTAGCCAAGCTTCATGATGCGATCGAGCTCGGTGATGGGGCTCCACATGGGGAAGTCGCTGCCGAACATGACGCGGTCGGTGCCATAGGCGTCGACAAGTTCGCGCGTGCGGCGCGGGCCCAGGTATTCCATGGAGCTGCATGCGTCGACGAAGCAACGCTCGAGCTCAAGCAGTTCGAAAGCGTAGTCGTATACCGACCAACCGCCAAAGTGTGCGGCGTTCACGACAAGGTCGGGGAATGCCTTCAGGACTTCCTTCAGACGACGCGGATGGGAATAGTCGTAGCGGTAATCGCCGGTGTGGAGCATGAGCGGAATGCGTCCCTCAATGATCTCGTAGATGTTCATGAGGCGCGGGTCGTCGAGATTGACTCCCTGGGTGTCGGGATGAAGCTTCAAGCCCTTGAGTCCCAGCTCGATAGCGCGATTGATCTCGCGCTCGGGATCTTCGTAGTCCTGATGCATGGTGGCGAAACCAATGAAGTTGGGATGGGCTTCGCATTCTGCGGCGATGAAGGAGTTGATGGTCTCGACCGTAGCCGGCTTTGTTGCAACTGAGCACACGACATGATGGGTGATGGGCGATTCCTTGCAGATTTCGAGAAGCCTGGTCGAGGTAGCCTCAAGCGTATGCATCGGGATGTTGTAGAAGTCTCCAACGCTGCTAGCAGCGCGTGCGGCGATCTTTTCCGGATAGATATGGCAATGGCAATCGATGATGGTCATGACGAGGCTTTCTCTTTCGAGGCGACATGCGCTAAGGGCGGCTTCTTCTGAGTGGGTTTTCTGAGCTCAGGATGCACGCTCTACACGCGGGCGGTTTCTTCGGGGTTGATGGTCATGCTCTGGAAGCGGTGTTCCATCCACTCGTCGTCGTAATGGTTAGCGCAGTAGCGCGTGATGGCGTTGTCGGGCTCGACGCCGGCCAGTCGTTCTGCCCAGCAGTCGAGTGCAACGAGTGTCATCACGCCATTGCAGATCATGAAGGCTGCGGCGATGGTGGTGATGGAGTAGCGCCATTTCCACGGAATCATGTTGACGATCTTCAGCATGCGCGGAAGGCAGAAGCGGATCCATACAACACCAAGGGTACCCCACATGCACATGAACATGAAGTTCGTTCGGCCGCCGATGCTCATAAAGGTACCGGTGTAGTCCCAAGCGGTTACACCGAAGGCGACCTCCATGAACCAGCTGACAAAAAACTCGAAAGCACCGCCGATTACGGCGCTCACCAGAAAGATCATGATGAGGGAGCGGTCGTGGAAGCGGTTGAGCGCGATGGTCATGAGCACGGCGCCGAATCCGTAGATGGGGGAGAACTGACCCCACAGCAAACCGGTTCGGTTCTGGTATACGCCGGGTTCGACGACGATCATGTGGTAGGCGACTTCGACTACGATGCCCAGCACGCAGCACACTACGAAGATCCAGAAGATGTTAAAGAAGTCGAGACGGATATATCCCTTGCCCGTTGAGTCGAGTCCGAGGGTTCCCTCTTCGACTTCAGTGCGCGTTTCCATCTTGCGCAGCTTGCGCTGAAGCTCGCGCTCCTCGGCGAGCGTGGGGTCAATATAAGAGAGCAGGGCGATTTCAGCGAGCAGCAAGATGCCGGGAACGATGAGGTAGCCCTTCATGCCGAACAGCATGACGAGGCACATCAGCGCAGCGATGGTAAGTGCGATGAGGATTTCTGCGATGAGGCGCGCCTTGCGTCGGTTGTTGCGCAGAAGGCGGATGCCAAGGAAGACAAGCAGCACGACGATGGCCAGGGCGAGTGCGCCGAAGAGCGCGACTGCAATACGCGTGATGATGCTATAGCTGGCAAGTTCGCCACCCAGAAGGGCATCGGCGATGTCGTAGGAGACGATGCCCGTGTTGGTGACGAGCGCGACTCCCGCTACTAGGCACAGGATGCCGAGGAGCTTGAGCGGCCAAGGAGTTTTGGCCAAGGTCACGTTCTCTTCCTCAAATGCGTTGATGGTCTTGTCGGCCACGATGGTCTCCTATCGTGCTGCGGGCGATTTGCTTGCGCTGTTCGGTTTGCGTGCGTTGCGCTTCGATAGCACGTGCTGTGCTTTAGCCTGCACGCATTGTTCGCTAGCCGTTTCGTTTTTCGTATCGGGAAATTGTACGACGGCTTTGGGCTGAGTTGCTGTGCTTTCCTTGTTAAGAAGTTGTGGTGTACGGATTGGTTGCGTTTGGTGCGTAGATCGGCGGCATCGTTCGTCCAAGAGAAAACAAAAGAGCGGGCGCATCTTGTTGGATGCACCCGCTCTTTGCGGTGACGCTTATGAGGCGCTAGCCGAATGCCGCCGATGGACGAGCATCGGCAAGAAGCTCATTTGTTAGAGCTTAGGGGTTGCGCCAGCGACGAGCTCGTCGTACTCAGCCTGGGTAAGCTCGTATCCGTAGAAGAGCTTGTAGTACTCGGTGACAACTTCCTGCAGATCGTTGCCATAGGCCTGCGGATAGCAGATGCGCGGCAGCCACTGGACGCCGAGGATCTGATTGACGGTCGGCGGGTTGTGGAGCCAAGAGTAGGGCTCGCTGGGGACCTCGTAGTAGTTGCCGGAGTCGATGGCTGCAATGCCCTGCCATGCTTCGATATCAGCAACGGTGGAGTAGATGCTGTTGGGTCCGAAGACGATCAGCTCGGGGTTCCACAGAGCGATCTGCTCGAGGCTGGATTCCATGCCCTGGCCGCTGCCCTTGGCGCCTTCAACGACACCGAGGTTGTTAGCGACGAGGTCGACAACGCCGCTCTGGAAGGTGTTAGCGGGGATGATGTTGAGGCCTGCATCGCCGAGCAGGTAGAGCATGTTGACGCGCTCGTCCTCGGGGATGTTTGCCATGACGGACTCGGTCTCAGCGTAGGCAGCTGCGCAGTAGTCGGCAAGCTCCTTGCCGCGCTCGGGGAGGTTCAGCAGCTCGCCGAGCATGGTGTAGGCATTGTCGAAGGTCTCAAGAGAGGTCTCGATGAAGACAACGGGGATGCCGAGCTGCATCTGGAGGTTCTCGAGGTCC
The DNA here is from genome assembly GCA_017559045.1 of Eggerthellaceae bacterium. GTDB lineage: Bacteria > Actinomycetota > Coriobacteriia > Coriobacteriales > Eggerthellaceae > RGIG3135. The sequence goes on from JAFYTB010000151.1 coordinate 13,257, forward strand.
TCCTCAATGCCCTTCTTTGCTTCGCCCATGTCAATGATGACCTGCGGGTTTGCCGCAGCGACGGACTCCTTGTTGAAGTCGCCCTTCGAGTTGTAGTAGGAGCCGAGAACGGGAAGCTCAGCGAGCTCTTCGCCAAGGAACATCTTCTCATCTTCTGCCATGGTCTGGCACAGGCCGACCAACATGTCGGGAGCCATGGTGATGAGGACCTGCTCGGTGGTGGAGCTGAGGGCGGCGATTCGCTCTACGTTTGCGGGGATCTCCACCTCGCGGCCAAGCGAGTCGGTGAAGATGCGGACTTCTGCCTCTTCCGTCGGCTCGACGGGATCTTCCTGGCTGCCGCTGCAGCCGGTTGCGAAGATGACTCCACCCGCCAAAAGCGTTACTGCGAGCAGGCCTGCCATCAGGGTGCGCAACGATTTCTTCATGCTGCTTCCTTTCGTTTGCTTTCTTGTATTACGGGGAAGTATTCGCGTTTCCTTTGCCTCTTACTTCTTGGTTACTTCTGAATTTCATGAACGGGCACGCAGACGCGTACCTTGTCGTCGTAAAGCGAATTGACCTCGACGTCGACGCCGTACAGATCGCTGACCAGCTCTTTGGTGATGACCTCCTCGGGCGTGCCGTAGGCATGCACGCGGCCGTGGTTGATGACCAAAGTGCGATCGGAGTACAGGAACGCGTGGTCGGGCTGATGCGTGGACTGCACGATGGAAAGACCCTCGCGTGCCAGCTGTCTGACGCACGAAAGCACGCGCACGGTGTTGCCGTAGTCGAGGGCGCTGGTGGGCTCGTCCATGATGATGGTCTGAGCCTCCTGTGCGATGGCGCGGGCGATGAGAACCAGCTGCTGCTCGCCGCCGGAGATCTGCGTGTACGTACGATGAGCGAGCTTTTCGATGCCGATGCGCTCGAGTGCGTTGTAGGCGCGCTCGATGTGGCGCTTGCCGGGCATACGCATCATGCCGAGGTCGGTTCCGGTGCTCATGAGGACAACGTCGAGCACTTCATAGTCGTACACCGGCGAATGGGACTGCGGGATATAGCTGATCTCGCGTGCGCGCTCCTTCACGGAGAGCGTCTTCATGTCCTTGCCGTTGACGATGATGTTGCCAGAGTAGTCGGGGTTAAGACCCAGGATGCAGCGGAACAGGGTCGACTTGCCGACGCCGTTCGGGCCGAGCACGTTGACGAGCGTTCCGTCGGGGATCTCCACGTTGATGTCATGAAGGACCTGATGACGTCCGTAGGAGAAGTTGAGGTTTTTGATTTCGATACTCATTAGAGCTTCTTCTTTCGGGTGATCAGGTACAGGAAGAACGGCACGCCGATGAATGCGGTCAGAATGCCGATGGGGATTTCAGCGGAAGTAGCCAGGCGCGCGATGTTGTCGACGATAAGCAGGAAGCTTGCACCGAGAAGTGCGCTGGCGGGAATGAGCTTGCGGTAATCGCTGCCGATGAGCATGCGGGCGAGGTGGGGAACGACAAGGCCCACGAAGCCGATGATGCCGGAAACGGAGACGCTGGCGGCGGTAACGAGGGTTGCGGCGAGCAGCACGATGTAGCGGGTGCGCTTAGCGTTGATGCCCATGGTGGAGGCTTCGTCGTCGCCCATGGTGAGGATGTTGATCTTCCAACGCATGGCAAACAGAACGACCATACCGATAACCATGGGGATTGCTGCACGACCAACTTCGGCAACGCTGCTTACGCCAGCGAGGCTGCCCATGAGCCAGTACGTGATGGCGGGCAGGTCGTCAGCGGGGTCAGCCACGAGTTTGCAGAACGAGACGCCCGACTGGAACAGGCTGGAAACCATGACGCCTGCGAGCACGACGACCAACACACGGTTGCCCTTGGCGTGGTTGCTGATGATGAGCACGATGAACACGGTGATCATCGAGAAGATGAAGGCAGAAGTGGAGGTTGCTGCGGCTCCGCCGACGGTGAGGATGGCAAGAGCTGCGCCGAATGCGGCACCCTGGCTTGCGCCCAGGATATCGGGAGAGACAAGCGGGTTCTGGAAGGTGCCCTGGAATGCGGCTCCGGCAGCGGAAAGGCAGGCGCCGATCATGAGAGCCAGCAGAATACGCGTGAGGCGTACGTTGAAGAAGAGGCTTTCCTGCTGAGCGGTCCAGGTGACATCGATGAGTGTCTGGTCGGCGGGAAGCATGCTGGTGATGATCATGCCGATTGCCTGGTC
>JAFYTB010000012.1 GCA_017559045.1 Eggerthellaceae bacterium
CACGCCGGACTCCGACCTGGAGCGGTTTCCCTTGAAGCTCTCCCTGAAGAAGCACTCGTCGAGCTCGGCTCCGCCGCCGGCCTCCACGCGGAAGGCGGGCATGCGCTTGGCCATGGCCTCGAGCAGCCTGTGGCGCATGAAGAACGCCGTCTTGAGGCACACGCCGCACTTTTCCGCCGACTCGCGCAGCGGCAGCATGTCCACGTGGCACTCGGCGAACCTCATCCAGGCCGACCTGTCGAGTTTGGTGGTGGAGAAGATGCGCATGGTGGCGTCGGTGAAGGTCCTTGCGCAGCCGCGGCAGAGGAAGCGCTGCCGGCCGCGTCCGTCTCGCCCCCTCCTCACGTGATGCGGGGAGCCGCACCAAGGGCAAACCCTGTCGGGGTCATTGTCCGCACCCTCGCTTGCCGCGAGGTCGAACAGCTCCGCGTCTATCAGCGCCTTGAGCGATAGCAGGGCCCTGCTCTTCTCAGCAGCCGTCATCTGCGGGAGGAACTGCCTCGTCAGCTGGGTGAGCACGTCTTCCATTGCAACCTCCATCTTTCCTGATGATGGAATTGTCGCAACCGGGGGCATTGCTGCGAGTACCGCGTGTAGGACACTTATCCAAAGTGGTCTAACACAACGCAGCGGAGGGACATTGGCGTTAGAAGTTAAACATTCGAGAAGGAGTGTGCTCGCGGACCGCCAGGACGAAGGCGGTGTGCCCGGACTGCGGTCGGAGAACGGTCAGGCAGAACGCCATGAAGAAGGGCTTCCAGAACGGCAAGCAACGCCTCAGATGCCGTGACTGCGGCAGGAGCTACCTGGTGCTTCCGACGGAAACGGATGACATGCAAGAAGATCAGCGACACGGAGCTTAGCGAACGGAAAAGCGATTCTGAACGGAGAGCGCAGAAAGCACGACTAGGTTCATCGCCGCGAGCTTAGGGTCTCCTTACCTGCTCAGGTACTCGGCAGCGACGCTATCGACGGAAGCACTCACGCCGGGCACGCCGTCCAGCGCCTTGTCGTAAACGGACTCCAGAGCCTCGACCATCTGCTCTTTCGTAATAGCAACGCCAACTCATACCCCTATCTTTCCAACTGAATCCACCTCGCGAAGCGCAAACAAGCTAGTCGCCTTCTTTGTTTTTATCGAAAGACATAAACATCAGAGCATAAATTGCGACCAAGCCCATCATCATGAAGCCAAGACTGGCGTCACCGGGAGCCGAGAATCCTATGAAGAGGCAGATTGCGCCAGCGATACCGAGTACGACCTTGAACTTGAAGTACTTCGCCTTTCGGTTCTCGGCGGCGTCAAGGACCTCCTTCTCATGTGCGTACCTCATTCCAATCCGTTTGGTCTTTTCCTTCTCGACCACGATCTCCTTGAAGGCAAGCGGGTCAACGAGGAGCTTCGTCCCGCAATACGGGCAGAAGCCGATGAGGTTGTCTATGTCCAAGCTGATGCCGGCACCGCATTTGTGGCAATCCATATCAAGCATGTATCTGTTGGCGCTCATATGCGACCTCCTTATCGTGCATTGCACGGTACAGTCGAGCTGCCCTTTTTCATACAGCCCAGAGTCACCATCGTTGCTAAATTCCTTCCAGCAATTCCGACAGAGTGATTCCGAAACCATCCGCAATATCGGCAAGCTTCTGAATGGTCACGTTGCGCTTGCCGGTCTCGATGGTGGTGTAGTAGGAGCGGTCCATCTCTATCAGCTTGGCGAACTGCTCCTGGCTGTAACCGCGTTGGACGCGCAACTCTTTGATTCTATGTCCGAGTTTGATTTGCAGGGTTACAATATAACCTAAAGCGGGAGGCCGCTTCGGGTATTTGCCTGATGTGACCTCCCGCTTTTTTGTATCTAATTAAGTAACTAAAACGGTGGTATTTGTGACTTTTGTGAATAAGGCTGTGGACAGGGCATATTCCTTGATATATCGGTAACAAAACTGGTCACTTTACCTAAGTAGCCGTTTTAAGAACGTCTACCATTTGCGACTTATACAATGGGGATGGAAATCAGTGCGCAGCCTTCCTGCTCACTGTTCTTACTCATCGACGTGGATTGATCCGACTCGTCAATGTAGCGGAATAGAATGTCGCGGAAATTCTGGGTGATGATTGAGCCGCAGATCAAAAGCGGCTAATTGTGCAAGGCGATTACAAACTATCATTTCTCGCCTACTAATAAACCATGGCGTATCTTACGATTACTCGGGCTGTACCGCCAAGATTGTAGGTAAACAAGGTTAGCCCATAATCCGATTCCACCATATCCTCAACTGCAGTGGACTCTAGCGTCTCGGTGCTGGTTGCCTCGTAGCGGAATACGTTGCCACAGACGACTGTGAACAGAACGCTCTCTCCGTAGGAGATGTTCTACAAGCTGGCAAAATGGGTGCGATAGTTGTGGGCACAGACAACAAGGTCGTTCGAATAGGCAGAGCCCGCATACCTGCAGGGCGCAATCTTCAGACCATCGTAGCTCCACTCGCTCAGAACCGGTAATCCCAAGCCTAGGCCAGGAATGGAAATGATTCCAATGCACGGGTATCCATCAATTACCTCTGTTGGCATATGCGTATCTGTGCCAAAAGCAGCCCTATTATTGTCTTGAACTCCAATCAGCTCCTTTGCTTGCGCCAATGTAGCAGAAGACGCAAGTCCTGCCTGTTTCTCCTTTGCAAGATTGATCGCGGCAAGCGCCAGGCCCGATGCGGCAAGCATCAACCCCAAGGCCACTAGAACTCCCCCGCTGCGCGTGCAGGAGTGCTTTTGGATTATCTTTCCCGCATCTGGCGCGCTTTCGATATCCCAGCCGTCGGATATATCTGTGAAAACTCCCACAGGGATCAGGGAGAGGTCTTCTCCTATCTGCGCCACGCGGCACGAAGAAGCGGTTCTGCAATCCGGTAAAGCAAAACCGAGGCCATGCGAGGTGGCTTCGAGAGCGCCTGGGAGTTCGTCGCCCTGATGGCTTTGGTCTGCTTTCTGCTTAATTCAAGGGCGATTTCGAGATCCTGCTCTTGAGACCTGCTTTTCTGCAACTCCATGTTGAGACGAGCGATTTCTTCATCCTTGCTTTGAGCTCCCGCATGCCCCTCCGTAAGCTTCGCTATCGGCCTATATTGGCAAACCTCGTTCTGTAAGAAGCGCTTCTACATGCTCTTGGCTGAGGGTCGCCTTTCGCTTCTCCTCGTACATCTTCTGCATGCTCTCGCTTGGCTGCCTCATTATCAGCTCCTTACTCGCTTGCAAGCGCGGCGGCAATTAGCTGGATCAGCGACTCATACGCCGCGATCCACGCATCGCAATGCTCGGAGAAAACTTCGTTGCCGCATGGATCCAAGGCGTTTGTTTTCACATGAGCTGCAGTGTTTGGTGGCGGTTGGCTGCCCTAAGCGTGCTGTTAACTGAGAGGTTTGTCGATAATTGATGGAAAAATACGGACATATTCTGATTTTTGGGTGTTACCTTCCAAAGCAGCCCTCTGTAAGATTTCGAAGTCAGAGGATTCAGTAATCCGACCCCGAAAAAGTGGCGGGGAAGCATAAAGGAGAGCTCGGCATGAAAGAGATTGTGGGTCAGCTGACCCTCCGCGGGGTGATCATAGGCTGTTGCGGCTGCGCTATCGTCACGGCCTCGTCAGCCTACGTAGCACTTAGGGTGGGCGCCCTTCCGTGGCCCATCATCTTCGCGGCCATCGTATCCCTGTATTTTCTCAAAGTTGTTTCCCGCAACTCGTCCACGCTCAACGAGGCGAACGTGACGCATACCATTATGTCCGCCGGCGCCATGGTGGCGGGGGGGCTTGCCTTCACTATCCCTGGGGCGTGGATGCTCGGATTCGCCGACGAAATCAGCCTTGTCGAGATGAGTTTCATCGCGCTAGCGGGCGTTATCCTGGGCCTCGCAGGAACATGCATCTTGAGGAGGCATTTCATTGAGGATGCGGATTTGAGGTTTCCTATTGGCGAGGCAGCTGCCCGCGCGCTTATTGCAGGCGAGTCTGGCGATGGGACTGGCAGGATGCTGTTCGGATCCATGGGCGTCGCGGGCCTGTTCGCCTTCCTTCGAGACGGTCTGTCCTCCGTACCATCCATGCTGGCGGCGCTTCCCATCCCGGGGGTGAGCTTCGGTATCTACGCATCGCCCATGATGCTCGCCGTCGGCTTTCTAGTCGGAACGGGGTCGGTTGCCGTCTGGTTTGCCGGGGCTTTGCTGGCTAACTTCGGCATAGTGGTCGGCGGTACCCACTTCGGTTTCTTCGATATTCCTGCCGCACAGGGCATAGTTTCCAGTTTGGGAATGGGCGTTATGATGGGAAGTGGCTTTGCCGTCGTGACAAAGAACATCCTCCCAAGGAGCGTTTCCCTGGTTAGAAGACGTGCGAGCGAGCCTGCCTCCAAACTGGGCGGGAAATTGGTGTTCCGACTCTTCGCAAAAGGTCCCGCCTGTGCAGGGTCGAGTCAGCTTTCGACTGCAGGTGCCCTAGTCCTGGGCGCAACGGCAGTCGCTCTGCTCGTATCGATGCTGCTCGACCTCGGTCCCGCCGTCAGCGTCTTCGTCGTTCTCATGTCGTTCGTCACCTGCGCCATGAGCGCCCAGAGCGTCGGACAGACCGGCATCGACCCCATGGAAATCTTCGGTCTCATCGTGCTTCTGCTTGTCGCCACCTTCGCGGACGTCGCCAAGGTTCAGCTCTTCTTCATCGCCGCCATAATCGCCGTTGCCTGCGGTCTTGCGGGCGATGTGATGAACGACTTCAAGGCGGGCCACATAATCGGGACGAGCCCGCGTGCCCAGATTGCCGGACAGGCGGTCGGAGGAGTCGTAGGCGCTGTTGTCGCCGTTTCGACCATGCACGTGCTCCTATCCGTGTACGGTGCCGAGGCGTTCGGTCCGCAAGGCAGCTTTGCCGCAGCCCAAGCCTCCGTCGTGGCGACCATGATCTCGGGGGTTCCTCATGCGGGAGCCTTCGCCGTTGGTCTGGCGGCGGGGTTTACGCTGTACCTTGCGGGGATCCCCTCGATGATGTTCGGTCTCGGGATCTATCTTCCCTTCTACATGTCGCTCACGGCGTTCCTGGGAGCTCTTTGCAAGATGGCTTTCGATGCGGCGATAAGCCATCGGCTCAAGAAGAGGGGCCTGAGCGGAGACGAGCTGAGGGAGAGGAAGGCCTTATCCGAGGAGTCCGGTCTCATCGTCGCCTCTGGACTGCTCGGCGGTGAATCCGTCGTCGGGATCGTGCTTGCCATGGCGGTGGCCTTCGCTGGACTCCTCGGATAAGCGGGTCGTTCTGCTGGAGACCATCCGTTCCGCTGTTTCGCATTTCCGAACGCACGCACGTTTTAAGGAAGGAGGCATTGCGCTATGCTGCTTGCCGTTGACGTCGGAAACACCCAGACAGTCATTGGTGTCTATGATCAAAGTGAGTTCGTGGGCATGTGGCGCGTCGCCACCAATCGAACCGACACCGCCGATGAGCTTCGCGCGAGGTTGCTCTTGCTGCTCGAGGCGGCGGGTCTTTCCCTCGCCGACGTTTCAACTGCGTCCTTGGCTTCGGTTGTGCCCCAGCTGACCGAGTCTTGGCGCAAGGCGATCTGCGATGGAGCTGGCGTGGAGACCATCGTATGCACAGCTGAGTCTGCAGGCCCGCTGTTTAAGCGGGCCTACGCCAATCCTCAGGAGATCGGCGCCGATCGCATAGCTGACGCTGTCGCTGCTGCGGCGTTGTACGGCACGCCGGTCGTGGTCATCGATTTCGGCACAGCGACCAACATCGAGGTTCTCGACAAAGACGGCTTCTTCATCGGCGGAATCATCGCTCCGGGAGTTCAGACTTCCGCTCAGGCTCTCTTCTCCCGCGCCTCCCGTTTGGCGACGATTGACCTCGTCGCACCCGAGATGCCCATTGGCGTGGACACGGAAACGGCCATCCAGTCGGGTATCGTGCTCGGAGAGGCCGATCGCGTCGACGGTTTGGTTCGCCGCGTCTTTGCCCAGATCGGCTATGAGGCGACTGTGGTTGCGACGGGAGGCCTCGCCTCCCTCGTGGCCGAGCACTCTTCTGTCATCCGGCACGTAAATCCCAGGCTAACCATTGAGGGCCTGCGCCTGCTTGCAGAGGTAAGCAGACCGATGGAGCTGGAGCATGAGGGGGCATGACGACTCGCCAAGCTGGTTCGAGAAGCGTGGTGCTGACTTTAAAGATCTTGATGCCGATCTGCGTACCCAAAGGGCTGCGCGCTTTTGTCAGGCGTCCAACCTAAATTTTTCAAAATTCGCATGATGTCTCTAAAACCAAGAAAAACGAGAGAGGAGCATTATGGCGCTAATTACCGTAGACGACGGTTTTTGCAAGGGCTGCGGCTTGTGCGTGGACGCTTGCTCTGCGCACATTGTCGAACTTGATTCAAGCAGGATTACGCCCAAGGGATATCATCCCGCTCATTGCATTGACGAGGAAAAATGTACGGGGTGTGCATCCTGCTCGCTCATGTGCCCTGATGTTGCTATTACAGTTTGGAGGTAAGCTATGACTGAAAAAGTGCTAATGAAAGGCAACGAGGCGATGGCCGAAAGCGCCTTGCGCGCAGGATGCCGCTTCTTTTTTGGCTACCCTATTACGCCGCAGACTGAGCTTGCTGCCTATATGTCTAAGCGTATGCCGCTCATAGGAGGAACTTATCTCCAAGCGGAAAGCGAAGTCTCAGCCATCAACATGGTGTACGGCGCTGCAGCTGCTGGCGCTCGCGTCATGACTTCTTCCTCATCGCCTGGCATTTCCCTCAAGAGCGAAGGTATTTCCTACATGGCGGGCTCTGACCTTCCTGGTGTCATCATTAACGTGCAGCGTGGCGGTCCGGGTCTTGGCAGCATCCAGCCTTCACAATCTGACTATTGGCAAGCTACGCGTGCAACTGGTCATGGCGACTTTCAGATTGTCGTGTACGCTCCTTCAACTGTTCAGGAAATGTGCGACTGTGTGTATAGCGCATTTGATACGGCCGACAAGTATCGCATCCCAGTTATGATTCTTGCTGATGGCATGTTGGGTCAGATGATGGAACCGGTAGTACTTCCGGATAAAATCGATTTTTGCGATCTTCCCGACAAACCGTGGGCAACCACGGGTCATGGTCACAAGAGATCGCACAATATTGTGAATTCCCTTTACCTCACCGCCGAAGAACTTGAGGATCTCAACATCGAGCGCTATAAGCGCTATGAGCTCATCAAGCAAAACGAGCAAAAGGCCGAGCAATTCTTAACCGAAGATGCCGATATCGTGCTCGTTGCTTTTGGCGCATCTGCTCGCATCGCTCGAAGTGCTGTAGTCGCCGCTCGTGGAGAAGGCATAAAAGCAGGTTTGCTGCGCCCCATTACATTATGGCCTTTCCCTGTTGACGCTGTTAAGGATACGTTTGACTCTGCAAAAATTTATTTGACGGTAGAGATGAATATGGGCCAAATGGTCGATGATGTGAAGCTTGCCGTTAACGGCAAGCGCCCAGTTGAGTTCTATGGTCGTACTGGCGGTGTCATTCCAACTCCTGCCGAAACGCTCGAAAAAATTAGGGAGATCAACGAGAGGATTGGTGAATAGCATGATCGATCAGAACAAAGAGGCTAAGATCGTTTACCAACGTCCGCATGCACTCCTTCCAGTCGTCACTAACTATTGCCCTGGATGTACCCACGGCATCATCAATCGCTTAATTGCTGAGGTTATGGACGAACTCGACATTGAGGGCAAAACCATTGGCGTTGCGCCCGTTGGATGCGCTGTTACTTCGTATGCTTTCTATGGCTGCGACATGATTGAGGCCGCGCACGGCCGCGCCCCGGCAGTTGCTACTGCCGTAAAGCGTGTGCATCCCGATAATGTCGTTTTTTCCTATCAAGGCGATGGTGACCTTGCATCAATTGGCATGTGCGAGACTATTCATGCAGCAGCGCGAGGCGAGAAAAACACCGTCATTTTCATCAACAACGCGATCTACGGCATGACGGGCGGCCAGATGGCCCCCACCAGCCTTCCGAATCAGGTCACGCAAACCTCTCCCTACGGGCGAGACGTTTTGAAGGCGGGCTACCCCATTCGCGTGTGTGAATTACTCTCAAGTCTCGATGGCGTAGCCTATCTCGAGCGCGTCTGCGCTGATTCACCTAAGAATGTTCGCAAAGCCAAGAAAGCTATTAAGAAAGCAATCCAAACCCAAATGGAGGGTAAGGGTTACTCTCTCGTCGAGATCGTCGCCACCTGTCCGACCAACTGGGGCATGACGCCACAGGAATCGTTTGAGTGGATGCGTGAGAACATGCTGCCGTCCTATCCGCTGGGCGTGTACAAAGAGGTGGTAGCTGAAGGCTATGAAAATGCTGCGGCCGCTGCGCAAGCCCGCGCAGTTTGCTGCCCTATCGCTCAATCCAAAAACGCAGAATAAGAAAGAGACAGGAATGTCTAAGGAAATTCAAGCTGTTTTCGCTGGCTTCGGTGGTCAGGGAACGTTGTTTGCAGGCAAGCTTATGGCATATGCCGGCCTCATCGAAAGCCGCGAGGTCTCATGGTTTCCATCCTACGGTCCCGAAATGCGCGGCGGCACGGCGAACTGCTCAGTGACCATCTCCGACAGCCCCATCGGCAGCCCGCTTGTGGCAACGCCCGACGTGGTGGTAGCTATGAACCAACCCTCATTTGACAGGTTCGTAGATGCGGTAAAACCTGGCGGCGTGGTGGTGGCCGACACTTCCATGGTAAATGACCTAGGCAATCGCGATGATATTACGGTGGTGGGCATTCCTGCTACTAAGATTGCAGAGGAAGCTAGTCTCAAAGGTCTTGCCAATATCGTGCTTATGGGAAGACTGTACGCTGCTGTCCCCTATTGCAAGCCTGAGACCATTGACAAGGCGTTAGCTAAATGCATCCCTTCCAAAAAGGTTGCTATGCTTGAGAAGAACAAGCAGGCTATCAAGCTCGGAATGGAGGCTTAGAACCCATGGATGAGATGGGGGAAATCGGCCTGCGCATCAAGGGATTGCGCGAGGCCTGCGACGTCGCTCAGAAAGACATGGCCGCCGAGCTGGGCGTTTCCTTGAAAACCTACCAGAAGTGGGAGACCACGGGTGTCGATGTACCCATTTCGGCCATCTATCATATGGCGAAG
>JAFYTB010000152.1 GCA_017559045.1 Eggerthellaceae bacterium
GCCACGTCGACGGCGCCCATGGCCGCCTGCTGGCACACGTTGCCGACGGAGGCCTGCAGGTTCACGCGGCCCTCGAGCGGCGTGCCCTTGTAGGCGTCGGTGCTGTTGGCCTTGCCGGCGCTCTCGGCGCCGACCTTGCCGTCGGGATCGATGAAGCAGCCCACGGTGGAGAGGGCCTGGTTGGCGTAGTTGCCGGCGGGCACGGAGTCGTCGCCCACAGCCACGGTATAGGAGCCAGCGGCAACTTCCTCGAGCGTGATGGACTCGATAGCGGAGTCCTTAGACACGGCCATCACGAGGTCGTTGGCGAACATATTGAAGCGGGTGGACTCATCAACGAGGCCCGCCTCGACGGCGTCGTTCATCTTGCCCGAGGAAGCGGAGATGAGCAGGTCAGCGTAGGCGCCGGCCTGAAGCTGAGCGTTAAGGTCGCCAGAACCCAGATACTGGGAATCCTTGAAGGTCACGCCTTCATGAGTGCTGACGTAAAGATCCTGAACCTCTTCCATGGCCTTGGACAGGGAGTTCGCAGCAAACACCTGCAGCTCAATAGATTGCTGATCGCCCTCTGCCTGGCCCTGGTCGCCCGAGCAACCGAACATGCCGAGCAGTCCAACTGCCAGCACTACAGCAAATACCACACGGATGAACCCAAACTTACTCATTGCCCCAGATCCTTCCTTAAACGCCACATCGCTTACTGCGCAGACTTTCTGCGCCGCATGATTTCCTGTCAGGCAAGAAGCCCGTCTGTCGCAAGCGCGTTACGCCTGCATGATCTCCTTCTCGACGACCAGCTCGCTCTTGATCTTACCGACCAGATTCTGAAGAGCATCGATGACGCGCGGGCGAATGTCGCCGCCAATCATCACGTACATCAGGGAATCGCCGACTTCGCAGACGCCCTCGTTGAGCCAAACCTTGACGAAGTAGATGCCTTCCCAAGTCAATGCCTCTTCGACAGCAGCAGCCAGACCGGCCTCGTCGTAAGAGAACTCAACCTTGGCAATCTTGCCAAGACCCTCGACGCCTTCACGCACCTGGGCTTTCGGAGTAATGCGCACAACACCGTTGTGGGTGAGGAACATGCCGCACTGTGCAGCGTTTTCGCTTGCCTTCGCCTCTGCCAGCCACTCATTCATATTCGGTTCAATCTTTGCCATGATCGCCTCCTTGGTTGTTTTTGCTTGAATCGTTCTTGGTATTCGTTCTTAGTTGCGCTTGAGCTTATCTTTGCGCCTCTGCGCTTCTTTATCTGGGAAACGAGGGCGCTCTTACGCCTCGTCCCTCAGCCAAAGACCCGTCTTGCCGCCGTCCTTCTTCAGCAGGCGAACATCCATGATCTCCATGCCGCGATCAACCGCCTTGCACATGTCATAGACGGTGAGGCAGGCAACCGACGCGCCAAACAGCGCCTCCATCTCGATGCCGGTCTTGCCAGTAACACCGCAAGTGACTTCGACATGAATACCCACACGACCGTCTTCGCGCTCGCCCTCGAGCACGGGAGTGCACTCAACCTTTGCCTTGGTGATGTTGAGCGGATGGCACATGGGAATGAGCGAGGAGGTCTGCTTCGTTGCCATGACACCAGCCACGCGTGCGCAGGCGAGGACGTCGCCCTTCGCAGCGGTGCCCGACACAATGAGATCAAGCGTCGTGCGCTCCATGGCGATGAAGCCTTCAGCTACAGCAACGCGCTCGGTGTCGGGCTTGGCGGAAACGTCCACCATGCGCACCTCGCCCTTTTCGTTGATGTGAGTCAGTTCCTGCGTCATCTTCTAGCCTCCAATCTGGGACATGCCGCGCTCGGTACCAACGCGGTCGTGATGGTCGTCGGGCTTTGCGCCCACTGCTTGCATGAGAACGTCGCGAACAGCTTCAATGTCATCCGCTGCCGCAGCTTGCTTAATGTCGAACTTCTTGTCGCTGAACAGACACGGCATGATCTTGCCGTCGGACGTGCAGCGCAAACGATTGCACTCGTGGCAGAAGTGGCGCGAACGAGGCGAAATGAAGCCCACCGTGCCCTGCGCACCCTCGAAGCGGTAGTAGCGAGCGGGGCCGCCACCTACGGGGCGAGAATCCTCGGCCGGCACCAAGGGGCTCAGACCCATTTCGATTGCCTGACGATTGATGATCTCGCGAACCTCGTCGCTGGAGATGACATCGCCCTCGTCCCAACCGCAGCCAGGGTTCTCTTCTCCGCCACCCACAGGCATGTATTCGATGAAGCGCATATGCAGAGGCCTGTCCATTGACATGCGCGCAAATGCGAGGAAGTCCTGGTTGAGGCGACGGACCGTAACTGCGTTCACCTTCACCGGATCGAAACCAGCCTCAAGAGCAGCCTCGATGCCATCCAGGGTGTCCTGCAATTTGCCAATGCGCGTAACCTCGGCGAAGCACTGCGGATTGAGAGTGTCCAGGGAAATGTTGACACGCTTGAGACCAGCGCGCTTAAGGTCCTTGGCCATCTTGGGAAGCAGCACGCCATTGGTAGTAAGCGAGACGTCGTCGATACCCTCAACAGAGGCGATCTCCGCCACCAGATCCTGGATATCCTTACGAACGAGAGGCTCGCCGCCCGTCAAGCGAATGCGATGGATTCCAAGACTGGCCGCCGCGCGCACAATAGTCATGATTTCATGGAAGCGCAGGATGTCGTTGTGCTCGAGTCGCTTCACGCCCTCTTCCGGCATGCAGTAGACGCAGCGCAGGTTACAGCGATCGGTGAGCGAAAGCCTCATGTAGTCGATAGTCCTGCCGTGAGCATCTATCATGTTCACTCCTTCACCCTGATTCGGGATTACCCCAGTACAGAAATATTCTGCTATCGGAATATTCTTGTACTTGTATATCCTCATGTCGGAATATCTCTTGGCGAGAATATAGCTATTTACAATTATTCGCGCAAGACTATAATTCGCAATAAAGGATAATTGGTTCATCAAGGACTGGAGGATGCCATGACTGTCGCCGAAATGATCTCCCTTGAAGAGGCCCAGCAGCTTGTGCTTTCGAGCGTAAAGCCCATGCATACTGAAACGGTTTCCCTGCTCGATGCCGTAGGCCGCATCGCTGCCACCGATGTGATCAGCGACATCAACGTCTCCCCCTTCGACCATGCAGCTATGGACGGCTTTGCATTGAGGTCGGCTCAGGTTGCAGGCGCCTCCTCCGAGCAGCCCGTTCAGCTTCGCGTCATTGCCGAGGTCGCTGCAGGCGACTTCTTCGACGGCGAAGCCGCCGAAGGCGAGTGCGTGCGCATCATGACCGGCGCCCCCGTTCCGGCTTGGGCTGACACCGTAGTTAAGTATGAGATCGTTCGCAACGTTGAGGGCGATGGCCGCCTGGGCAGCCTGGTTGAATTCTCCGCACCTTCCGAGCCTTATTCGAATATCCGTCTTGCCGGCGAAGAGGCAAAGGTTGGCGAGCCGGTCGTAACGGCTGGCGAGCTCATCAGCTCTGCTGGTGCAGGCTTCGTGGCAAGCTGCGGCGCCGTTGAGGTCAGTGTGTATGCTCGTCCTCGCGTCGGCATTATCGCCATTGGCTCCGAGCTGGTTGAGCCTCCCGCCGTCCCCGGCCCGGGCAAGATCCGCAACTCCAACAGCTATGCCATGGCCGCATGCGCTCAGGCTGCAGGCGCTATTCCCGTCATCCTCCCCATCGTCGAGGACACCCTCGAGGCGCTGACCGCCGCCGTTGACCAGGCAACTCGCGAATACGACTTCGTGGTCACCACAGGTGGCGCATCCAACGGAGACTTCGACTTCATCAAGCCCGTAGTTGAGCAGCTTGGCGAGCTGAAGATGACCAGCGTCAACATGCGACCGGGCAAGGCACAGACCTTCGGCATCGTGAACGGCACCCCCGTGTTCGGCCTGCCGGGCAACCCCGCTGCTGCTTACTGCGGCTTCGAGCTCATCATCAGGCCGGGTCTGCGCAAGATGCAGGGCTTCCCCGAGGGTTCTAGGCCCGTGCTCAAGGCCGCCATGGCCAAGGATCAGCGCAAGAAGGACCCCCGCCGCATCTTCCTGCGCGGCACTCTCGAGCGTACCGCCGATGGCCTCGTGTTCACTCCTGCAAAGAATCAGAGCTCGGGTTCGTTCGGCGCTATCCAGCGCGCAAACTGCATGGGCGTTATGCCCGAGGGCTTGGAGTCCAAGAAGGCCGGCGACCTGATCGATTGCATTCTGCTCGACGTCCCCGAGAACGCCTTCCCGCTGTAGTGCAGGCCGAGAAGGCCTTCCCGCTGCAGCGCAGGACAAGCCTAAAGCGAGTCATCCGCGGGGCTACCCCATCTGCGAGTCACCCCATCTGTGGGGCTGCCCCATCTGCAGGACCATTGCATCTGCGGGGCCATTCCATCCGCGGGGTTACTCCATCCGCGGGGCCGCCCCATCTGCGAGTCACCCCATACGCAAGGCTACTGCAGCTTCATAGCACCCCAAACTTAAGCCAAGCCCCCGCCCGGGCGTCATCGCCCGGGTATTTTTATGTCCTGCATGAGATGCCGACCTTTTCAGCCCGCATAAGACTTCGCGTTCCGCATCAGCCTGCATGAGATGGCGACTTTTACACCTCTTTTGGCGATATCGAGGCAAATCTGCATGAGATCTCGAGTTCTTCACCTAAATTGACCGCTTAA
>JAFYTB010000153.1 GCA_017559045.1 Eggerthellaceae bacterium
CGGTACGTCGGCTACATACGCAAAGTCTCCCAAAGCATCCCCATAACGCTCTCGGAACTTCATCGCAACATATTCGAGCACATGCCGATTCTCACCGATGTTATTCCCGCAAGCATCCCGCTCGTTAGCCTGCTTCGGCACAAGAAAATAATTGATTGGCGATGCAAGCCTAATAAAGTGGGAGGTAAGAAAGCTTCGCTCGTTGGACGTCATCGGCCTGCAGATACGCCTTGAATAATATCCCTGTGAGGTAAGCTGCCACTCCTCTCGATTTCCACGAGGAAAATGAGCGCCAACGAAAGAAGATGCCGCGATCGAACGATATTCGCCGTTAACGGGAACAAGATGAGCCAACTTCCATCCCGAACTGCTGATTCGCGGCACCTTGCCCTCAGCATAAGCTTGAAGCTCGCGCTCTTCCTTCGTTGACATAAAGCCATAAGGAAACCTGCGCGAAAGAATGGCATCTTTAAACTGCGCAAGAGTTGGCACAGCGTCATTCATGGCCAACGCAAAAATGTAGTGGGCAAAGAAATTGTCGCAACAGACATACCCGCCCCTATCGTATTCGGTGAGAAAGCCTCTCCTAATTGCAGCCCAATCTTTTCTAGGCGCACTTTGATACTTTCGCAGAAAGAATATTGCGTCAGGGTCGTCTGCATAAGCGTAGAGGAGCGATTGCCAGGAACGCACCACATCCAAATCAGGCAGTAACGGCTCTATGATGTCATCGTAAAATTCGCCTATCGTTTCCGAATAACCATCCTTCAATGGCGGAATGGAGATCGAAGCAACGTTGTTGAGAGCTTCGATTAGACCGTTGTCGCAATTAACCTGCCCCCCGCAATGATTAGTCATCCGTCACCACTCTCCAAAACGCGGCTTAAACTTGCCGCAAATCTCACCAAAGAACACAGCGGCGCTACCTCCACTCAAGCATTTCAGGATCCCACGAAAGCCCTTCCGCCCCTCCACTCAACGCAGGATCGAAAAGCTTTGCTGCAAGCTTTGTTGCCTCCGCTATTGAGGTATACGCACTGGAAAGCCCCGTCTGGGCACAAAGCTTAGCGAACTGCCTACCATAAGCGCCCTCCCACTCTTCGGGAATAACAAAGCTTTCAGCGAGAACGAGCCTTCTCGCGCCGGCCTCTCGCCTAATGCTCGACGTCAGCTTGCCGCCATCGACCGCGCAGGTCGTGGCATATACGAGCACATCGACAAGGTCCTTCACGCGAGACGATGGCCGTCCGTCATGTCGCTCGACCATCGCGCAAAGCTTGTCGGCAAGCGCGCTTTCCGTGGGATAGACGAGGTAGTCGAAAACCTCGACACCCTCTACCCGAATCCTGTCGGCAGGTGTGATGAGCCCGACCTCCTCAAGGGGAATCTCGTCAACAACCAGGTCAATGGATATGGGCTGCATCCGCTTAGGGCCGAGCCACGGCGTGAAGACGACGTTAAGCCCGCTGCGATACTCGTCTTCGGCCTTTATCTCCCTGGCGCTTTCGAAGACGAAGCGCATATGATCTCCGAGGTCGATCGATGCGACGGCTTTGAGCTTTTCGAGGGCGCCTTCGAGGGACCGCTCCTTGGACAGCAGGTCGATGTCCCTGGTGGCGCGGGCGTCAACCGTCCTCGCCAGCATGCTCTGCCCGCCTTTCAAGACGAATCCACCTTCGGGGTCGGAGAAGATGCGACAGAGAAGCCTGTGATAGTAGAAGCCGGAAACGGCGCGTCCCGTATCGAGGGGCGAATCTTTTGCGGCGGCCTTCACCGCCATCTCGAGCGCGTTGGAGGTCTTATACCTCATGCTCCGTTCCCTTCTCCGCTTCGGATAGCAGGATCTCGATTGTCGAGAGCGCGCTTCGAATCCGCTTGCCATTCGATTGCTCAGCGAGAATGGCCCTGATCCTGCCCGTGTCCAGGCCTTTGGCCATGGCATCACGGAAAGCATCCTCGATGAGCGACGGATCCTCGAAGTCCAGGCAGAGATCGACGAGTGTGCGCTCGAGCCGCGTGACGGGCAGCCCCTCCACAATGGTCACGTCGCTTGGGTCGATCGCCCTCGTTGCGAAGCTGACGGCCTTGATGCGGGAGTTGATACGCTTCGGAGAATAGATTCGATAGGGAGAGAGATGGAAGTCTCCGATTCCCAGGAGACACGCCGCAGTGGTCCCTCCGATGACGACGCCATCCGATGATTTAGGAGACAGCCGCTCATGGGTAAACGCAAAGGGGTATGTGAGCTTCCAGATCGCAGCAAGCTCGTCGATGAAGCTACTCGGGGTGCCGGACAGCTTATAAGCACCATGAGCGATTCGCTCAGCGCGACCCGAGGCAACCGCTTGAGATAACGCATTTCTGGAAATACCCAGACGTACGGCCTGCGCAGTTGTAAACACGCCCTCTGACGCAGAGATTTCGTTCAGTGATGCTATGTGATTCATGTTAGTCATGTTGCAATTGTAGTGTCTTAACGGACATTTGCAACAGAAGTTATCCAAACAGCTAAAAACGTCTTTATTTAACCCACATTTCAAGCCTCAAACAAAAGAGCCCGACTCGCTAAGCGAATCGGGCTCAAGTTTTGCAGTTAAGGCACTAATCAACGACGAACTGTGAAATTTGGTGTCTTAAGTAGGATTTTCGCTTACTCCCACTCAATGGTGCCGGTCGGCTTCGGGGTCAGGTCATAGCAGACGCGGCAGATGCCGGGAACCTCGACCAGGATGCGATCGGTGATCTTCTTCAGAACAGCCCAATCGATCTCGACGACCTCAGCGGTCATTGCGTCAACGGTGTTGACCGCACGAATGATAGCCGGCCACTCGTAAGCGCGCTTGTCGTCGCGAACGCCAGTTGCGCGGAAGTCGGGCACAGCCACGAAGTACTGCCAGATGCTGCCAGCCAGACCAGCCTCTGCGATTTCCTCGCGCAGGATAGCGTCGGCCTCACGCAGTGCAGCCAGACGATCGCGGGTGATAGCACCGAGGCAACGAACGCCCAGACCCGGGCCGGGGAACGGCTGACGGTCAACCATGGAAGCCGGGAGACCAAGCTCGCGACCGATCACGCGGACCTCGTCCTTGAACAGCAGCTTGACCGGCTCGACGAGCTCGAACTGCATGTCCTCAGGCAGACCGCCTACGTTGTGATGAGCCTTCACACCGTCGGACTCAAGGATGTCGGGATAGATGGTGCCCTGAGCGAGGTAGCTAACGCCCTCGAGCTTGCGAGCCTCTTCCTCGAACACGCGGATGAACTCAGCACCGATAATCTTGCGCTTCGTCTCGGGCTCCTCGACGTCTGCAAGCAAATCGAGGAAGCGATCGGTTGCGTCAACATAAACAAGGTTGGCATCCAGCTCGTTGCCGAAAACCTCGACAACCTGCTCGCTCTCGCCCTTGCGCATGAGACCGTGGTTCACATGCACGCAGGTGAGCTGCTTGCCAATAGCCTTAACCAGAAGAGCGGCGACAACAGAGCTGTCAACGCCGCCAGAGAGGGCCAGCAGAACCTTGCCGTCGCCGACCTGTGCACGGACAGCCTCAACCTGCTCGTCGATGAACGCCTGAGCAAGCTCGGGCGTAGTGATGCGCACCATATCGTCGGGACGCTTATTGGGATCCATGAGGGCCTCCTCCTAGAATCAAGTACAACGGATTAATTATAGACATTTAGCCCAGCGTCGGAGCGTTTTTTCTTAAGAGCAACAATTCTCTCGGCAAAAAATACAAGGGTTTTAACGGTGAGGAAACAACGACGCGGCGACAGAAGCACGGCAGAAGCACAACGAAGGCGCAGCAATAACCAACGGAAAGAACCACGCCCGCCAAGCGCTCTAAAAACCGCCCACCAGCTTCACAACAACCAAGATGAAAGCAAGGGCAATGAGCGGCTTCATGATGCGCGCACCATCGCGAATGACGAGCCCTGCACCAAGCCAAGCACCCAGCATGCCGCAAACACCGCCAGCCAGACCAAGGGGAAGGCACACGTATCCGTTGACCAAGAACACGATCGTTGCCGCAACGTTGGTCGACAGGTTTACAACCTTCGCCTGAGCACTTGCCTGACGCGCACCCATCTGCACAATCATGCAGAATGCAATCACGTAGAAGGTTCCAGCGCCCGGTCCGTAAAAGCCGTCGTAGGCACCAATCACTGCGCTGCACGCGCACGCAGTCAGATACGTACGACGATCCAGTACCAGTTCGCGATCGGAATCATCGATAAACGAATCCCTCTTGAATACGAAGATCGCAACGATCGGCAAAACGCCCACGACGATATACGAAAGAATATGGGCGGGAACCAGAAGCGACAGATTCGATCCTATAAGCGAACCCACCAACGCACACGCAACAGTGGGAATCGCCAGCTTTAATTCGATCAGTCCGCTTTTCGCGTAGCGGAACAGCGCGATGCTCAAACCGCAGATTGCCTGGAGCTTGTTCGTGCCAATAGCCATATGCGGAGGCAAGCCAACCAACAGCATCGCAGGCAACGAAATAAGCCCGCCGCCACCCACGGAGGCGTTCATCACGCCAACGAAGAAGCAGACCGGGCAGACAATCAGGAATGATGTCAGCGAAAGCTCCATAAGACGATATTACCGCAGAAAAAGAACGCCGAAAGTAAAAATCGCCGCCCGTACAGGCGGCGATTTCCGTTTAGTCTCTCGTCAGCTTGCGACGGATGCGACGCGGGGCGCTTTCCTTGCCCAGACGTGCCTCGCGGTCAGCCTGGTAAGCCTCGAAGTTGCCCTCGAACCAGTGCCAGTTGCCGGGATCCTCGTCGTTGCCTTCCCATGCAAGGATGTGCGTGGCAATGCGGTCAAGGAACATACGGTCATGGCTGACAACAACCACGCAACCGGTGAAGTCCTCAAGCGCAGCCTCAAGGCTGGAAAGGGTCTCAACGTCGAGGTCGTTAGTGGGCTCGTCGAGGAGCAGCAGGTTGCCGCCCTGCTTAAGAGTCAGAGCCAGGTTCAGACGGTTGCGCTCGCCGCCGGACAGAACGCCTGCGGGCTTCTGCTGGTCAGAACCCTTGAAACCGAAGGCAGCCACGTATGCACGGCTGGGAACCTCGGTCTCGCCAACGATCATGTAGTCGGTGCCGCCGGAGACAACCTCCCACAGACGCTTATCGGGGTCGATGCCAGCACGGTTCTGGTCGACATAGGAGATCTTGACGGTCTCGCCAACCTCGAGGGTGCCGCTGGTCATGGGCTCGAGGCCCACGATGGACTTCAGCAGCGTGGACTTGCCAACGCCGTTCGGGCCGATGATGCCGACGATGCCGTTGCGCGGCAGCTCGAAGGACAGATCGGAGATCAGCACGCGGCCGTCGTACTCCTTGTGCAGGTTCTGAGCAACCAGGACCTTCGAGCCCAGACGCGGGCCAGCCGGAATCTGGATCTCAGCAAAGTCGAGCTTCTTGGCGCGATTAGCCTCGGCCACCATGCGCTCGTAGTTCTCAAGACGAGCCTTGCTCTTGGCCTGGCGAGCCTTCGGAGAGCTGCGGACCCACTCAAGCTCCTTCTCCATGCGCTTGGCAAGCTTAGCCTGCTGCTGACCCTGCATAGCGATACGTGCAGCCTTCGTCTCCAGGTAGGTGGAGTAGTTGCCCTTGTAGGGGAACAGCTGGCCACGGTCGACTTCGCAGATCCACTCAGCGACGTTGTCGAGGAAGTAGCGGTCATGGGTAACGGCGAGAACAGCGCCGGGATAGGTGTGCAGGAACTGCTCGAGCCACAGAACGGACTCAGCATCCAGGTGGTTGGTAGGCTCGTCGAGGAGCAGCAGATCAGGGGCCTCGAGAAGCAGGCGGCACAGTGCGACGCGACGACGCTCGCCGCCGGAAAGCACGTTGACCGGCATGTCGGGGTCGGGGCACTGAAGAGCGTCCATTGCCTGGGAAAGCTGGCTGTCGAGATCCCAGCCGTTTGCTGCATCGATCTCGTCCTGCAGACGACCCATCTCGTCCATCAGTGCATCGAAGTCGGCATCGGGCTCGGCCATTTCCTCACCGATCTTGTTGAAGCGCTCAACCTTAGCGAGCACGTCGGCGAAAGCGAGGCGGATGTTCTCGATGACGGTCTTGTCCTCATCCAGCGGCGGCTCCTGCTGCAGCATGCCCACCGTGTAGCCCGGGGTCAGACGAGCCTCACCGTTGGTCACTTCCTCAATGCCAGCCATGACCTTGAGCAGCGTGGACTTGCCCATACCGTTCGGGCCCACAACGCCGATCTTCGCACCCGGATAGAACGACAGCGTAACGTCATCGAGAATGACCTTGTCGCCGTGCGCCTTACGGGCCTTATACATCTGATATACGAATTCTGCCATGAATAATCTCCTGATCACGTCCTTGCCGGCGCGATTCAGAGCACACTGAAGCACACCTCAAGGGCTTTCACATACGCGGCCTATTGTCTCACATCTGACGCTTAAGTTGCGTCTGGCTGGAGCTTAGTTTGCCCACTTCACAAGTCGAGTATGCCCTAGTCGGCCAGCCTCTTCCACCCCAGCTTGCCAGCCTCTTACGCCCTAGTCGGCCAGCCTCTTCTGCCCTACCTTGCCAGTCGCTTCCAGTCGACTCCGCGCGGGCTCATCGCCACAAAATTGCATGCGGAATAACCGAGGTACGAATTCATCGTGCGCTCGAAAGAATCCCTCTCATCGCAGGGCACGAACGCCAGCACGCTGCCGCCGAAACCACCGCCATGAATGCGCCATGCACCTCGTTCGCCCAGAATCTGCGCGCACAGTGCGAGGATGACCATGGCAGGCTGAGAGCTGCCGCTGCCATCGGCCCTCGGCGAAACATTTGCCAAGTACTGCGCCGAAGATGCGCCTGAAAGACGCGCATGGTCCAAGAAGCCCTCGAAGTCGCCGCCTTCAAGGCACTCGCCCTGCCAGCGCACACGACGCGTCTCGGCGAAGTAATGCAGGGCGCGCAAAGCTTTCGCGTCACCCAGCTTCTCGCGCACCTCGCCAATTCGCTCGACGAAGGTCTCGTAGCCCGCGTCACCCAGACGCTCGCAGCCGAACAGCTCAGCAACCTCGAACATGTCGCCCGGCACAGCATCGTATTCATCGTTGTACAGCGAGTGGTCGCATCGACTGTCAATGAGGCAAGGCGCGTAACCGCACACATCCGCATCGAACTCGATACGACGAACTCCCGGAATCTCTTCCGCAAAGTCCATAGCCACCACGCCACCCATCGAACTGGTGAGCTGGTCCTGAGCTCCGCTCATCTTCCCGAAGTAAGCACGCTCGACATGCATACCCTCAAGCGCCATCTTAACTCGATCGACGTCCTCGACAGCTCGGCCGAACAGGCCCTCGACACACGCGCCCATCAGCATCTCGAAGGCAGCGGAAGAAGACACGCCGAAACCTGCAGGAATATCCGAGGCAGTCACCACGTCAAAACCGCGAACCACGCCGCCCTTGCGAGCAAATGCCGCCGCCATACCGCGCGCCATCGCCACAGAACAACCGCGCTCATCTTCAACGGGCTCAGCCCAAGTCTCGCCCGAAAGACAGATCGAGGCCGATCCAAAACCATCCATGCACAAGCGGATCCTGCCAAGACCGATTTCCGCAGCCAAGGCCCACGCACGCTGGCTGATAGCCGAAGAGATAACCAGGCCTCCCTGATGGTCGGTATGATTGCCCGCCAGCTCCAAACGACCCGGCGCACTGGCCAGCACAAAGTCACCCGCAGGCTCGCCGAACTCGGACTCGAAACGGCGCTTCAGCTGCTCAAACTTTTCCAAGTCCTCAAGCGATCCCAAGCCCTCGAATGCTCCCAGACCCTTCAGTCCATCCAGGTCTTCAAGCACCTCCAGACCCTCCATCTTATTTAGACTCACTGCCGCTCTCCATCCTCGGCCGCATCGGCGCAAAGTCATCCTCAGCGGAATACTTGATGACACGCCTGTCGCACGTCATCAGGCCGTTTACTTCTTCTTCAACATCAGAGAGCTGCGTGTACACATAGCTGCTCATGCCTCTTCCCCACAGCGCCTCAGCACGCGTGATAGCCGCACGAACTCCGGCATGCCACTGAACGTGGCTCTCAAATCCCGCATATCCGTACGAGCCCTCGTACATGCAATGGTCCGGCACTGCATACGTCAAGCCACCGAACTCCGAAATCGAGAACGCGCGCTTACCCGTGCGGTTCACCGCATCACGGACATCCTCGGGCTTTGCATGATCAGCCCACACCTCGAGATTGCGGAAGTAGTTATGCACGCTGAGGAAGTCGCCGCATCGCTGATCGTACCAACCACTCACAGCGTCGATGGGCCGATCGTCAAGCGAGCGCGCGAACGCAGTTATGCGACGCGCCTCGAACTGACCCCACGCCTCATTGAAGAGGGTCCAGCCCACGACGCTGGGGTGGTTGCGCAGATGCTCTATCGTGCCCGCGCATGTGCTCTCCCATTCGCGACGATACGCGGCGTCACCCGCGGCAAGCTTCGCGTACTGACGCGGGCTCTCGTCGCTGAAGTGGCTCCACGACCAGCGCAGCATCGTCGGCTTGTAGCTCGTTTGCCATGCGCCATACGCATCGCCGCCGCTGACCATATCCTGCCAAACCAGCATGCCCAGACGATCGCAGTGGTAATACCAACGCTCCGCCTCGACTTTAATGTGCTTACGAAGCATGTTGAAGCCCATGCTCTTCGCCGCTTCGATATCGAATACCAAAGCCTCGTCGGCAGGAGCCGTCATCAAGCCATCCGACCAATATCCCTGATCAAGCACGCCCTTGAGAATAATCGCGCGACCGTTGATGCAGAAGCGCATGATTCCGAATTCGTCTTCCTGCATCGAGATGCTGCGGAAGCCGCAATAGCTGCAAACTACATCGTCACCGTATGTTAATTTCAACTGATAAAGGAAGGGATCATCCACATCCCACACGCGCACGTCGGGAATAGAGAAGACGAAGGTGCGCGTCGCCAGCGCGGCGTCAGCCTGCGCATCAACGACTCCACCCTTAGTTGCAGCCTCGTCCTGCGCACCAACAACTTCGCATTCGGCCACAGCCTCTTCGCTCTCGATCGCGCAGAGGCTCGAGCCGTGAGCGCTTACGACCTCTTCCCCATCTTCGCCGAACACGCACACGCTATAAGGCTGATTGCCGGCATCGGAAACATCCATGCTCACCAGCAAGTTTCCGTGCATGTCAGCTTCAATGCGCGTGGCAACGATATGAGCCGCGGGAACTACCTCGAGCCACACCGTCTGCCAAATACCAGCCTGCGCCTCGTACCAGATGCCCGTTCCGCCGATCTTCTGCTTACCGCGCAGCTGAGTGCCCGAATCACTCGGGTCGAATACGCACAAGGTGATTTCGTGCTGACGGTTCGCGAGCGCGCCCTCATCAGTCACGCCTTCGCCAGCCGCTCCAGCACCAGCCACGCCTTCGCCAGTCATTCCAGCACCAAGCGCGCCCTCGTCAGACGCGGATCCACCCGCCGCGAGCGCCTCGGTAATATCAAAGGAGAACGGCAGATAACCGCCTACGTGCTCGCCAACGCGCACGCCGTTCACATAGCATGCGCAAGCCCAGTCAACCGCCTGAAAATGCAGGATGCAGCGCTCGCCTTCAGCAAGCGCCGGAGCCTCGAATTCGCGGCGATACCACAGCAGCTCGTCAGGCATCACCTGTCGATCAACGCCAGAAAGCAAAGTCTTCGGAGTAAAGGGAACGAGGATTTGACCGTCAAAGTCAGCAGGAGCCTTCGCATTGCGCCACTCGGTGCGAGCCTCCTTGGCACCCACGATGGCGTAATCCCAATATCCGTTCAGCACATCAAATCGCTCACGCGCAAACTGGGGGCGAGGATGCTCTTTCAGCACCTCAGACGCATCAAGCGTCTCTCCCCAGGGCGTCAACAACGCCTTCGCGGAACCCTTCTCATGATCCTTCGGAGCGCTTGCCAGCACCCTCTTCAAATCAAGCACTAAAACCACCCTTCGCACGCACTGAAATCCCTCTTATTGTACGAAAAAGGCCTGCCGCATTACGCGACAGGCCTTGGGAATTTGTCCCCGGGGGCGAAGGCTCGCCCCGCCCCCGAGTCCAGCAGGAAACTATCCAAGAACCGCAAGCACGTCCTGGATATTCTTTTTACCGAAGCTCACGGCTTCGCCATCGTTGACAACCAAGCAAGGTACGCTCATCACGTTGTACTTGTCCTTGATTGCAGGGAAGTGATTGACGTCGTATACATGCGCGCTCACCTGCGGGTTCAGTGCGGCGATGCGCTGCGCTGCCACAACCGTCTCAGGGCACATCGTGCACGAGAGGGAAACGAGCACCTGCATCTTCACGGGGCGGTCGATCGCTGCAGCTGCAGCCTTCGTCTCGTCGTCGAGGGGCTGGCCGGGGCCGGCAGCGTTGTAGAGGCCCAGGACGAACGAGGTGAACTCGTGGCCACCCGGCACACCGTGGAAGGCCAGGCCAGTGGGCGCACCGTCAGCCATGCAGACGCTCGCGCAAGGAGCCTCGGCGCCCTCGCCAAGCTCAGCCAGGGCATCAGCACCGACGATCTCGACGCTCACCTTATCGGTCAGCTCTGCGATGCCCTCCATGTAAGCGCGAAGCTCGGAGGAAACCGGGCGATCGTCGAGCGCAAGCTTGATGACAACGGGATTCGCCATACGAGCGAACACCGCGTTCAGCTGCGCGACGATTCCTGCATCGAAAAGTTCGGTTGCCTGGGCGGTGGAAGACTCGGCAGCAGCCCGAGCTGCGGAAGCCTGCTCAGCCTGAGAGCCGGACTCCGTCTTCGCCTTGACCGGACGCTCGGGAACGATACCGGTCTTCTCCTGCATGGCAGCCAGATGGCGCTCCATCTC
>JAFYTB010000154.1 GCA_017559045.1 Eggerthellaceae bacterium
AGCTGCTCGAGTCCTATGAGTTCGCTGATTGCCCGATCATCCGCGGCTCCGCTCTGAAGGCTCTCGAGGGCGAGAAGGAGTGGCAGGACAAGATCTGGGAGCTCATCGCTACCGTCGACGAGCACATCCCGACCCCGGCTCGCCAGACCGAGCTGCCCTTCCTCATGGCTGTTGAGGACACCATGACCATCACCGGTCGTGGCACCGTTGCTACCGGCCGTGTCGAGCGTGGTGTTCTCCATGTCAACGACAAGATCCAGATCGTTGGTATCAAGGAGACCCAGGAGACCGTCTGCACCGGTATCGAGATGTTCCGTAAGCTTCTCGACGAGGCTCAGGCTGGCGACAACATCGGCTGCCTGCTCCGCGGCGTTAAGCGCGAGGAGATCGTCCGTGGCCAGGTTCTCTGCAAGCCCGGCAGCGTGACCCCGCACACCGAGTTCATGGGCCAGGTCTACATCCTGACCAAGGAGGAGGGTGGCCGTCACACCCCGTTCTTCGATGGCTATCGTCCGCAGTTCTACTTCCGCACCACCGACGTTACTGGTGTTGCACACCTGCCCGAGGGCACCGAGATGGTTATGCCTGGCGACAACGTTGAGCTTCGTGGTGAGCTCATCGCTCCGATCGCTATGGAGGAGGGCCTCAAGTTCGCTATCCGCGAGGGTGGCCGTACCGTTGGCTCTGGCCGCGTGACCAAGATCCTGAAGTAACAACTGTTACTGAGTGTGATTTAGGGATGCCCGCCGCTCCGGCGGCGGGCATCTTAATCAGCGATTCATGTGTATGTGAAGAGTTGCTCGAGATATAGGTAAAAGGAGAATTCATGCGTACTCTGGTCACCCTGGCCTGCACTGAGTGCAAGCGCCGTAATTACACGACCAAGAAGAACAAGCAGAACAACCCTGACCGTATCGAGTTCAAGAAGTACTGCAAGTGGTGTGGCCATCACACCATGCACAAGGAAACTCGATAGGGTTTAGGCGAAGAAACAGGCATACGCCAGTAGTTCAATTGGTAGAGCGTCGGTCTCCAAAACCGAAAGTTGAGGGTTCGAGTCCTTCCTGGCGTGCCAGCTTGTCAGTACGAGCAGCCTTCGAGGCTGCTTGTTTGGCGTTTAGACGAAGAAGCAATTTCCCTGTATAAGGAATCAAATGGCAAAGAAATCTAAGACACAGCGAGCTAAAGCATCTGCCGCGCGCCAGCAGCGCAAGGCTGATCGCGAGAATGGCGTGCTCGAGGAAGTTGTCGAAGAGACTCAGGAAGAGAAGCCGGCCAAGGTTAACATCTTCAAGAAATCTGACGACGAACAGCTTAAGGCTGAGAAGAAGGCAGAGAAGAAGGCCAAGAAGGTTCGCTTCAAGTTCCTGAAGGAAGTCAAGGCTGAGCTGAAGCGCGTTACGTGGCCTTCTCGCTCCGACGTCCTTCGTTGGACGGGCGTCGTTGTTATCGCCCTGATCTTCTTCGGTCTTTTCGTTGGCCTTCTCGATAATGTCATCATCACCCCGCTGTTGGTGCTGATTTCCGGTATCGGGGCGTAACGATGGCGAAGAAATGGTATGTCCTTCACACTTACTCTGGCTATGAGAACAAGGTGAAGAAGAACCTCGAAACTCGTATCGAGACCATGGGTCTTGAGAACAATGTGTTCGGCATCGAGATCCCGACCGAGATGGTCACCGAGATCAAGGATGGCGGCCGCCGCGTTGAGAGCGAGAAGAAGGTGTTTCCGGGATACGTCCTGGTTCGCATGGAGCTCGACGATCGCAGCTGGGCAGCTGTCCGCAACACTCCTGGTGTTACCGGCTTTGTCGGTAGCCAGGGAAACCCCTCTCCGCTTACTCGCGAAGAGTACAACAAGATCATGAAGCGTACTGATCGAGAGGCACCGAAGAAGACTTCGACGAGCATCGAAGTCGGACAGACCGTCAAGGTCGTCAGCGGTCCGCTCGCTGAGTTCGATGGTCTTGTCGCCGAGGTCATGCCTGAGGCTGGTAAGGTCAAGGTCATGGTCTCTATCTTTGGTCGCGAAACTCCCGTTGAGCTTTCCTTCGACCAGGTGGCGAAGATCTAATCTTGAAAACACTAAGCTTTACGCGGTGCCCGACGTGGACTGGGGCTTCTCACCGCAAAAGGCTTTTAGTGATAGAGAGAGTAACTGTTGGAAATCATCTGAAAGGTTAGACAGATGGCTGAAAAGAAGAAGACCGGTTTTGTAAAGCTGCAAATCCCGGCCGGTGCTGCAAACCCGGCACCTCCCGTTGGCCCGGCGCTCGGCGCACAGGGCGTCAATATCATGCAGTTCTGCCAGGCATTCAATGCCCAGACTGCTGATCAGGCAGGCACCATCATCCCTGTTGAGATCACCATCTATGAGGACAAGACGTTTACGTTTGTCTGCAAGACCCCGCCGGCTGCTGTTCTCATCAAGGAGAAGCTCGGCATCAAGTCTGGCGCTGGCATCCCGCAGATCCAGACCGTTGGTACCCTGACCGAGGCTCAGCTCCGTGAGATCGCTGAGCTGAAGCTCCCCGACCTCAACGCTAACGACGTCGAGGCTGCTATGGAGATCATCGCAGGTACCGCACGTTCCATGGGCGTTCGCATCGAGAACCGTCCCATGAAGAAGAAGTATGTGCCCTCCCGTAAGGTTGCTGCCATGCTTCAGGGCAAGGCTGTCGACTAAATTTTCCGACTGCCTGCAGTGTTTTCTTTTGATTACACCGCGAAACCTCGCTGATGCGTCAGCGATGCGAGGTTGATTCTGTTTGTAAGTGGAAGAGCGTAAAGCTCGCCAACACCACGAAAGGATTTTAGATATGAAGAAGTCTAAGAAGTTCCTTGCTGCCGAGGCTCAGATCCCGGCAGAGGCCGTCTCTCCCCTTGAGGCTATGAAGCTGCTGAAGGAGATCTCCTTCGCTAACTTCGACGAGACCATCGAGGGTCATTTCCGTCTGGGCATCGACACCCGTCAGGCTGACCAGCAGCTCCGCGGCACCGTCTCTCTGCCCAACGGCTCTGGTAAGACTGTTCGCGTCGCTGTCTTCGCCGAGGGCGAGGCTGCTCGCGCTGCAGAAGAGGCTGGCGCTGACATCGTCGGCACCGAGGAGCTCATGGCTCAGGTCCAGGCTGGCGTCTTCAACTTTGACGCTGCTGTCGCCACCCCCGACCAGATGGGCAAGGTTGGTCGTCTTGGTAAGATCCTCGGCCCCCGTGGCCTCATGCCGAACCCCAAGCTCGGCACCGTTACCAACGACGTCGCTAAGGCCATCAAGGAGCTCAAGGGCGGCCGCGTTGAGTATCGCGCTGACCGCTATGGCATCGCTCATGTAACCCTTGGCAAGGTCTCCTTCACCGCCGAGCAGCTCGCTGAGAACTACGGCGCTGTGTATGACGAGATCATCCGTATGAAGCCGGCTGCTGCTAAGGGCAAGTACGTTAAGTCCATCACCGTTGCTTCCACGATGAGCCCGGGCGTTTCCGTTGACTCCTCCGTGAACCGCAACTACACCGAGTCTGCTGAATAACAGACACTCTCTGCTATCAATAAAAGACCCCGTCGCCTAGCGACGGGGTCTTTTCGTTTGTTGGGAGGAATCAACCTGTCGAGTGTGTTGTGCTATGTACTGGTATGCATGTGTTGCGCTGCTCGCTGGTATACGTGCCTTGTGTTGAGCACAGGCCTACATGTGTAGCGGTGCGCGCTGGCATACGCGTGTTGCGGTGCATACTGGTATACGTGTGATGTGCTGCGCACTGGTATACTCGTCAAAGTTAATATGCGCATGGAATGAGGCGAGAGATGCATATCATCAAGAAAACCCCGGGAGAGATCGAGGCAATGCGAGAGGCGGGCCGTGTTTCGGCCAAGGCTCTGCGTATTGTAGGTGAGCATGTTCGTGCGGGTGTAAGCACGCTCGAGCTTGATGAGATTGCTGAATCGGTTATCCGCGCCGAGGGAGGAATTCCTGCATTTAAGGGTTACGGCGGTTTCCCTGGAAGTATTTGCGCCTCGATTAATGAACAGATCGTTCACGGCATTCCGTCGAAGAAGGTTGTCTTGAGGGATGGCGACATCATCTCCATTGACACGGGCGCCATCGTTGATGGATGGGTTGGCGACAATGCGTGGACCTATCCTGTTGGATCGGTGTCGCCTCAGCTTAAGCGACTTCTTGAGGTGACCGAAAAGAGCATGTGGGCTGGTATTGATGCAGCTCGCCCTGGCAACAAGCTTGGCGATATCGGCCATGCGGTTCAGTCGGTTGCTGAGGCTGCTGGATTCAGCGTGGTGAGGGAGTATGTTGGTCACGGAATTGGCCGTGATATGCATGAAGACCCCAACGTCCCCAATTATGGACGTCCTCATACGGGCGTGAAGCTTGAGCCTGGCATGGTTCTTGCGATTGAGCCAATGGTGAATATGGGCAGGGCGGCAACAAGGCTGATGTCTGATGGATGGCTGGTTGTCACACGTGACGGAAAGCCTTCTGCGCATTTCGAGAAGACGGTTGCAATTACCGAGACAGGCCCTGTTTTGCTGACTGTCGAGGATGGCTATAGGCGTCCTCTGTAGGGACGCAATTCTTTGCGTCCCTGAGGGATGCCCTAGAAGAACGTTGCTGCGGCGTGTTCGTAGAAGTTTTGAGCGGTGTAGCGTAGCAGCGTGGTGGGGATGCTTCCGCGACGCGCGTAAATGCGTCGAATGGGGCGCTCGAGCTCAATGAGCTCGCCATCCACAAACAACGTAGCCTCGCGGGTGGCGTAATCGTCCTCAAGATCAATGCGGATAACGTCGTTTTCGCCCGTAAGGATAGCGCGAGAGCGAATAGTATGCGGAGCGAGAGGCACTGCAATGAGGCCCATATAGCTCGGTGCTACCAGCGGACCTCCAGCGGAAAGCGCATAGGCGGTAGATCCCGTTGCGGTGGCGACCACCAGACCGTCGCCGCGCATGGTGGCAATGGGGGCGTCTGCGATATCGAGGGTGAAGTCGATAATGCGTCCCATATTGCCGCGCGTGATGGCCATCTCATTCAGCGCGAAGAAGCTACGGTCGGGGGAGAAGCGGCTACCCTCGGGCGCGTCGTCGCTGTAGGGATCCTTTTCGCCTTCGAGGACGACATCGATGCGCATGTTGGCGCGATGCTCGGCAGTGAGCATATCCGAAAGTGCGGCAGCAACAATGGGGATGACTCCATCGTCTGCGGAGTTCGCGAGGAATCCGAGGTGTCCGAAGTTGATACCGAGAATGGGAACCTGATTCTTTGAGAGCAGCTTAGCGCTGCGCAGAATGGTTCCGTCGCCACCAAGAACCACGACAAGATCAGCGGGGGCCTTAAAACTCTCACGAGCTCTGCAGCGATCTTGGCGGGTGCTCAGGCTGTAAGAATCGAAGATTTGATAGTCGATACCCTGGGAAGCCAAATAGGTTCCCAGCAGCAAAGAAGCGTCGATGGCTCCCGGATTGGAGTTATTGCGCACGATGAGGATATTCATAGGGGTACTCGCTCCTTTTGATATGATGAACCATTATATAGGATTGGCTAGAAGGCAAAGTTAATGTCCGAGAAGCTCTCACGGGCTAAGCATGCGCACGTCGAGGAGGCTGTTGCATGCGATGAGGAAGCGGTGTCCAGCCGCGAGCTTGTTCCCAAAGAAACCGAAGAATTAAGTCAGCAGGCTGAGGAAAGCGCCCAGATTGCCGAGCGCTCTATTGGCACGTCTGCAGCCCTGATCAGTGTGTGCACAATTGTGTCTCGCATCACGGGATTCATTCGTACGTGGGCTATGGCGTTCGCGCTTGGATCCACTATGCTTTCGAGTTCTTATCAGGTGGCCAACAACCTTCCTAGCATGTTGTTCGAGCTGGTCGTCGGAGGCATGCTCGTTACGGCGTTTCTGCCGGTCTATCTGACGGTGAAGAAGAAATTGGGTAACGAGGCTGGCAACGAGTACGCTTCTAACCTTTTCACTATCGTACTCGTGTTTCTCGGGCTCATGTCTGTCCTCTGCATAGCGTTTCCTGCGCAGGTGGTGTACACGCAGAGCTTCTTCTCTGATCAGTCGGAGATGGCCGACGCGGTCTTCTTCTTCCAGATTTTTGCAATTCAGATCGTCTTCTACGGCTTGAGTTCTATTCTGTCGGGTTTGCTCAATGCAAACAGGGACTATCTGTGGTCCTCTATTGCGCCGGTCGCGAACAACGTAATCGTGATCATCTCGTTCTTGCTGTTTGCCGTTCTTGCAGACGGGAACTATGTGTTGGCGCTCTGGATTATCGCAGTGGGAAATCCGCTGGGTGTATTTGCGCAGATGATCATTCAGTGGCCCGCTCTTAAGCGAAATGGCATCCGTCTTCGTCTGCATCTTAATCTGAAGGATCCGGCCCTTGTTGACACGCTGCGAATCGGCCTACCTGCCGTGTTCGTTATGGTGTGCTCGTTTGCGGTGGTGTCGGTGCAGAATGCGGCTGCATACGCATTTGCCGATGAGGGCCCCTCGATCATTGCTTACGCAAGGCTTTGGTACACCTTGCCGTACTCCTTCTTGGCGGTGCCCATCACTACGGCCATGTTCACTGAGCTTTCTGACATGCAATCCGATGGGGATATGGACGGCGTGAAGCGCGGCATTCTGAGTGGCACAAATCAGATCATGTTCCTGATGATCCCGTTTGCAATGTATCTGGTTGTATTTGCGGTGCCCCTGGTCACGTTGTATCAGGCTGGTGCGTTTACCGAGGATGCAGTCGGGTCGATTTCGAGCTATCTTTGCGCACTTGCGTTATCGCTGCCGATTTATGGTGTGCATACGTATTTGCAGAAGGTGTTCAGCAGCCTTCGCAGAATGGGCGTATTTGCGCTTATCAACTTCTTCAACAGCGCGCTGCAGGCTGCGCTTGTTGCCCTGGCTGCGGTAACGCATGTTCTTCCCATTGAGAGCATCGCCTGGACGTCGATCGTGTTCTATGGACTGGGCGATATCGTGATGTTTATGTATCTGCGCAATCGCTTCGGCTCGTTCGGGTTCAGCTCGACGCTGCGGACATGCGTGAAGGCGACGTTGCTGGGCGCTGTAGGCGCTTTGGCAGGCGGAGCTGTTCTGTGGGTTCTGAATACACTTGTCGTTTCGTTTGCTGGTTCCATTCCGCTTGCGTTTGCCTATGTGGTATGCGGCGGCATGGTAAGTCTTCTGGTAACCTTCGGCTTGTCGTACAAGCTCAAGGTCGCTGAAGCTGGATTTGTGAATGGGCTTATAGATAAATTTGCACGAAAGATCGTGAAAAGGTAGCGAGAAGCTAAGCGCATGGTGACGAATAGGCTGGCATGCTAGGAATAGCGGCTGCCGTCGTCGCCTATGTTGACGAGATAGTAAGAAAGGCATCTTGTATGGAAAACGGAAAGCGCACGCCGCGAATCAAGCAAGCTTCCGAAGTGGGAAAGCTGCTTAAACCCGTGGTAGTGGGTGGCGATATTCTGGCGTATAGCTATGTGCGTGAGCTGAATCGTGCGTTCGGCATCGAGCGTGTCATTGTGCTTGCTACCCAGGACATCAAGATGCTTTCTAGCAGTAACTTTACCGACTATCGACTGACGCCCGGCATTCATGATGCGGATACGCTGCTTGGCGTACTTGAGGGTATTGCCGAGGAGATGCGCGCTGAAAACCCCGAGTACGTTCCGCTTGTTCTTGGCTGCGATGATTGTCATGCGCGTATGCTTTCAGGGGGAAAGGCTCGTCTCGAGGCCGCTGGTTTTGTGGTGCCTTATATCGACTTCGATCTGCTGGATGAGATTACGCAGAAGCGTCGCTTCTATGAGATTTGCGACGAGCTGGGTATCCCTTACCCCAAGACTTGGTATTTCGATTGCAGTGCCAATGGTCCTGAGCAGTTGCCGGTGCACGAGTTCCCGTATCCGCTTATTGCCAAGCCCTCGAATTCCGCGCAGTTCCAGGACGCCACCATTGCTCGAAAGCGCAAGATCTATGAGATTGACACTCCCGAGGAGCTCGCCCAGGTATGGTGCGATATCCGAGAGAGCGACTACAACAACCTTCTGGTTCTGCAGGATTTCATTCCCGGCGAAGACGATGCGATTCGCACTCTCACCACGTTCTCCACGTTCGGTGGAAGCCTTCGAACGGTGTCTGGTGGTGTAGTGTGCCTCCAGGATCATGATCCGACTGCTCTTGGAAACCCCCTGTGTATTCTCGGCGAGCGCGAACCTGCGATCATCGACGCCGCGAAGCGCTTCCTCGAGCATGTTGGCTATCGTGGTTTCGCCAACTTCGACATCAAATACGACTGCCGTGACGGCTCGTTCCGCTTCTTTGAGGTCAACACGCGTTGTGGTCGCAACACCTACTATATGAGCCTTGGTGGAGTGAACTTTGTTGAGCTTATTGTGCGCGAGTTTGTCCTTGGCGAGGAGCTGGAGGTTCGCGAGTCCTATCGTCCGTTTGTGTACAGCTGCGTGCCCGAGTATGTGCTTGTCCGCAGCATGAAGAACGCGGATAGGCTGAACGCCGCGAAGGCCCTCATGAAGACGACCAAGGATCCGTATCCGCTGCGCTATGCGCCTGACAGCCTGGCTCACAACATGTGGGCTGCTGTTATGTACGTGAACCAGATCAGGAAATTCAAGCGATTCTACTGGGATACCGACGGTAAGCAGCTGAAGTAAACAGGGCGGCTTTCGTCATTGGCCGGCTGTTCATGTGGAGGGGTTTGCAATGGAAGATGCATGCGTAACGAACGATGTTGCGGTTGCGGCTCGTGCTCTGTCTCTTGGTGAAGCCGTTGTCTTTCCGACCGACACCGTGTGTGGCCTGGGCGTCTCTGTTGAAGCTGCGAAAACGCCGAAGATCCTCTTCGATATCAAAGAACGCGACGACGGCAAGCCCATTGCATGGCTTGTCGGAGGCGTGGATGATCTTGCTCGCTATGGCGCGCAGGTTCCTAAGTCGGCTTTTGAGCTGGCAAGGCGACATTGGCCAGGTCCCCTCACTTTGATCGTCCGCGCTGCTGACACGGTGGCTCCTTGTTTCCGAGGACCGGATGGCAGCATTGGCCTTCGCATGCCCGACTCTCAGGCTGCGCTTGCTCTCATCGAGGCGGTCGGATGCCCGTTGGCTACTTCGTCTGCCAATATTGCGGGAGAGGCGGCGCCGTCTTCCGTTTCTGACGTTGATCCGCGCATTGCCGAGCGAGCAAGTTGCGTGTTTGCTGGATTTGATCCGAATCATGAAGCCCGTTCGAGCGCAGCTGCAAGCGGCCGGGCATCGACGGTTATCAGCTACATGGGGGGTTCCCCCCGAATCATTCGTGAAGGAGCGGTGAGCATGGAGGACCTCAAATCGGCCGAGGCGGCGGTTTGCGAGAATCGAGAAGGGGAGGACTCCGTCGTACGCGAAGAGCTGACGTTTCCTTCAACGGATGGCAAGTCGACTATTTTCGCGCGCTGGTGGTTGCCTGAAGTTTGCGCACAGGGTGGTGAGCCCTTGGCGGTTGTGCAGCTGATCCATGGCATGGTTGAGCATATCGGAAGGTATGACCACTTCGCCTCTTATCTTGCGCAGCAGGGTTTTGCCGTATGTGCGCATGACCATATAGGTCACGGACGCAGCGTGGCGAATGAATCGGATCTGGGATGCCTGCCTCCTCGAGAGGGTAAGGAGATCATGATCGCCGACGCCCATTGCTTGCATCAGCTTGCTGTCGAGCGCTTCCCGAAGGCAAAGCATGCTATGTTCGGTCATTCCATGGGAAGCTTCGTCCTGCGCGCCTATCTTGCGCGTCATGGTGAAGATTTGCATGCGGCTGTAGTGTGCGGCACGGGTAATCAGCCGCTTGCTCTGTCCAAGGGCGGCAATGCCCTTGCAAACCTTTTGAGCGCGCTACGCGGTCCCCGTTCAACCTCCCTTCTTATTCACAACATGGCTATTGGATCCTACGGAAAGGCGGTGCCGAACTTCCGCACGCCCAACGATTGGATCTCGACGGATCCTGCTGTGGTGGATGCTTATGCTGCCGATCCCCTTTGTGCCTACATGTTTTCGGTTGGGGGCTATGCAGCTCTTACGGACCTTACTGCTGAAGTGGTCACCAAGCAGTGCGCTGCTCGCGTTCGTAAGGATTTGCCGTTGCTCTATATAGCTGGCGCCGAGGATCCTGTGGGCGATTTTGGCAAGGGCGTTCGCGCTGCTGCCAAGCTTGTGGAAGACGCGGGCGTCATCGACGTCACCACTATTATTTATGAAGGCATGAGGCACGAGGTGCTCAATGAGCGCGATAAAGAGCGGGTATACGCCGAAGTTGCCTCTTGGATTCGCCAGCGTGTGGAATAATCGCGTTTGAAAGAATCTGGGGTAGGGGAATACCAGGAAGGGTCGTTTATGAAGAAGTATGTTATTGCTCTCGATCAGGGAACCACGTCATCGCGCGCCATGCTCATCGATGCGCAGGGCAGGGCGGTTGATTCGGTTCAGCGACCTTTTCCTCAGATCTACCCGCAGCCTGGTTGGGTTGAGCACAATCCCGCCGACATCCTGTCCACCCAGCTTGGCGCTATGACCGAGCTTTTGGTGAGCAACGGACTTGGTCCTGAGGATATTGATTCCATCGGTATCACCAATCAACGCGAGACCACGCTTCTGTGGGATCGTGAGACTGGCGAGCCTATTGCCAATGCCATCGTCTGGCAGTGCCGCCGCACGGCTCCGATTGTTGATGAGTTGTGCGGAGACCCCGAGGTTGCTCGCGAGGTCACCGCTCGAACGGGTCTTATTCCCGATGCATATTTTTCCGCTAGTAAGATCAAGTGGCTGCTCGATGAGATTCCCGGTGCACGCGAAGCGGCTGAGGCTGGTCGCTTGGCCTTTGGAACGGTCGATACGTGGCTTATCTGGACGCTTACCTACGGCCAGGTTCACGCTACGGACGTGACGAATGCCAGCCGCACCATGCTCTACAACATTCACGAGGGTTGCTGGGATCCCTATCTTATGGACCTTTTTGACATCCCTGCATCTCTGATGCCCGACGTTCGACCCTCTGCTGCCGACTACGGTGTGACTGCGAACCCTGGTCTTGTGCAGGGCATTCCCATCCGTGGTGTTGCCGGCGACCAGCAGGCCGCGCTGTTTGGCCAGTGCTGCTTTGAGTCTGGCATGGCGAAGAACACCTACGGAACGGGCTGCTTCCTTCTTATGCACACGGGCGGTCATGCTTGCGAGTCGAAGAATGGCCTTGTGACCACCATTGCGGCTTCTGCTCCGAGTGCGCAGGGAACCGAGTACGCTCTCGAGGGAAGCGTATTTGTGGCCGGCGCGCTGATCCAGTGGCTTCGCGA
This sequence comes from Eggerthellaceae bacterium, assembly GCA_017559045.1. Classification (GTDB taxonomy): domain Bacteria; phylum Actinomycetota; class Coriobacteriia; order Coriobacteriales; family Eggerthellaceae; genus RGIG3135. Next base: position 11,355 of record JAFYTB010000154.1, read on the forward strand.
TGAGCTTAAGCTCATCGACAGTGCGGCGGAGACCGACGAATTGGCTCGAAGCGTCGCCGACACGGGCGGCGTGTATGTCGTACCTGCGTTTACGGGCCTTGGTGCTCCCTACTGGGATCCCGATGCTCGCGGAGCCATTCTTGGCCTTACGCGCGGAACGTCGCGTGCCCATATTGTTCGTGCTGCGCTAGAGGCGCTTGCCTATCAGGTAAGTGATCTGGTGAAGGCTATGGAGGACGATGCGGGCGAGCCCATGCGCGCTCTAAACGTTGATGGTGGCGCATCGGCAAACGACTTCCTTATGCAATTCCAGGCCGACGTACTCGATAGGTGTATTCTTCGTCCCGCCAACACTGAGACCACGGCACTTGGCGCAGCGTATCTTGCGGGTTTAGCAACGGGCTTCTGGTCTGATGTTGATGCCCTGCGTGCGCTTCGTGCGAGCGATGAGGCTTTCGAGCCCGCCATGACTCCCGAGCTTCGCGGAGAACTGTTGGCTGGTTGGGAGAAGGCTGTCTCCCGCGTAAGGTAATATCGTCGGATAAACGAGTGGGTTCCCTGTTTCCCGAAGGACGTGTCTGCCGAATTATTCAATCTTCGGTAATGCGTGGAGAGGGCAGATGGGGTAATCTGCAGAAGTTATGACAATGAGCGTCTTTCCTGCCGTTATCTACCGATGACGCGGAGCCCCGCGGGGCTTATCCCCGGCAAAGGCGCTTCTGTATTTTGGTTTGAAACAGAAAGGTCCATCATGCGCATCAGCATCGCAAGCGATCACGCGGGATTCGAGCAGAAGCAGGTTCTCGCTGCTTATCTGGAGGAGTGCGGTCACGAGGTGATCGATCGCGGTCCCGAGAACGACGATCGAGTCGATTATCCCGATTTTGCATATCTGGTTGCCCGTGATGTGGCTGATGGGGAAGTAGAGCGTGGCGTCCTCGTGTGTGGCACGGGCATTGGTATGGCTGTTGCTGCTTGCAAGGTCGATGGCATTCGTGCGGTCAACATTATCAACACTGAGTTTGCAGCTCTCTGCCGTGAGCACAACGACGCTAACGTGATTACGCTTTCCGGTCGTTTCGTCGACGAGGCCACGAACAAGGCCATTCTCGACGTCTTCCTGACCACTGCATTTGGCGAGGGTCGTCACACTGGCCGCGTCGAGAAGATCATGGCGCTCGAGGCCTAATCAGTCTGTATGCGAGGGGAGGGGCTGGCAGGCGTTTGGCTCCTCTTGTTGCGAATAACCGACGAGGAGTTCGTATGTCTTACGATAACCGCCCCAGCTGGGATGAGTATTTCATGACCCTTGCGAATCAGGTGGCTACGCGAACCACCTGCATGCGACGCGGCGTGGGTGCTGTCATCGTCAAGGACCGTCGCATCTTGGCAACGGGATATAACGGTGTTCCTACGGGACTTGCCCATTGCGCAGAGACTGGTTGCCTGAGGCAGGAGCTGGGAATTCCTTCTGGTCAGCGCCATGAGATCTGCCGTGGTCTGCATGCTGAGCAGAACGCCATCATCCAGGCTGCGCGTCATGGCATCAATATCGATGGTGCCACTATCTATATCAACACTCAGCCGTGCGTGGTTTGCGCCAAGATGCTCATCAATTCCGGCATCGAAGAAGTGGTTTATCAGAATCCCTATCCCGATGAGCTCGCTATGTCGATGCTTGAAGAATCCAACATAAAGCTTCGTGTATTTGATTTTGAATAATCATTAACGCGAGGGCCCTTGTGGGCCCTCGCCGTTTGTGTAGGAACCGTGCCACTTGCCAATAATTTGTAGAAAATTTGAAGACGGTTCGAAAATCTTCGATATCATACGTACGGTTTATCAGAGTCCGTGAACTATGCACTGAACGAGAGTAGGTTATGGCAGCAGCAATCATTCTTGGTTTGCTTTCCGGCATCTTGGGGTTTGTTCCTCTTGCCGTCGGGCTGCACATGACGAAGAAAGTGACTGAGACTAGCAATTTCGGTCATATGGCCATCCTTATGTTGGGCCTCATCATTTCCTTCGTCATCCTGTTCGCTGCTGCGGTCATTTGCGTTTTGGTCGCTCGCGATATCGTTCTGTACTTCGTTCTCTCTGAGGCTATTAGTTTGTGCCTGGTTACTATCGGCTTTGGAATTTCCAGAGTCGTGAGGAAATAAGCAAGGAAAGGTTTGACACGTGGACGCTCTTTCTATTCTTTCCGCCGACGTACCTCATTTGCAGGAGTCCTTTAACTCCGCTGTGGTCATCGGCACTGCCGAGATCGGCATGACGCAGTACATCCTTTGGATGATCATCTGCTGGCTCATCACCCTGGCTGTCGTTATGACCGCCGCCAAGAAGCTTTCCCTGGTCCCCAGCGGCAAGTTCTCCAGCATCGTCGAGTATGGCTACAACTTCGTAGCTAAGGACATGGGCGAGGGCGTCATCGGTCACGGCTACAAGAAGCACGTGCCCTTCCTGGCTACGCTGTTCTTCTTCATCCTGATCAGCAACTTCGTCGGTCTTATCCCCGGCTGCAAGACCCCCACTGGTACCATCTCTGTTACCTGGGCGCTTGCTACCATTTCGTTCTTCTACTTCAACTATTACGGCATTAAGGCTCATGGCGGTCTTGCTTACATCAAGTCGCTCGCTCCGTCCGGCCTGCCGAAGCCGATGGTTCCGGTTATCTGGTTCTTCGAGCTCATCTCGCTCATCCTTCGTTGGCTCACCCTGGCTGTCCGACTCTACGGCAACATGTTCGCAGGCCACATGGTTCTCGGCATCTTCGCCCTGGCTGCTAGCGTGTTCCTGACCACCGGCATCCAGTCTGCCGACTTCCTCACTGCGGGTCTTTCTATCCCGTGGTTCCTCATGGTTGTTGCAATGTACGCGCTTGAGACCCTCGTTGCCTTCCTTCAGGCATACGTCTTCACCATCCTCAGCGCTGTGTACATCAACCTCGCAACCTCTTCTCACTAAGAGAACTCAGAGCTTCGGGGCGATTCCCCAGCGCACTGGCTCAGCGCACGGCGCATGGCGCCAATCCCGTTCGGGTTTATCCGGCACCCACGTGGCCGGTGACCATATGTAGTAATAGTTTTTGGGAAACAGGCTCAAAAACGGTAAAAGGAGGAAACTCATGGAAACTACCCTTATCATTGCCGCACTGAAGGTTGTCGGCTACGGCCTCGGCGCAATCGGCCCTGGCATCGGCATCGGCATCGCTTGCTACGGCTGCTGCGTCGCTTCTGCACGTCAGCCTGAGCTCGCTGGCAAGATGTTCACCAACTTCATCATCGGCGCTGCTCTGGCCGAGGCTCTCGCGCTCATCGGCTTCGTTCTCGCGTTCATCATGTAAATTCTCTGGTCTGATTCGCAAAACAAAGCCGCGAAAAGGCTAGAAGGAGGTATGTACGTGAAAACAAGAGCGAACAAAGTGGCCAAGCTGAGCGCCTGCGCGCTGGTTGCTTCCGCTGCTTTCCCTGCGCTCGCGTTTGCTAGCGAAGAGGGCGAGGGTGCAGCAGGTATTGCTGCAATTCTTCCCAACATGATGGAGTTCATCCCCATGTTGATCGCCTTCATCATCCTCTGGGTCGTTCTTGCTAAGCTCGGCTGGCCGGTATTCGCCGGTATGCTCGAGAAGCGTGAGACTACTATCAGGGAAGCCCTGAAGAAGTCCGAGGAAGCTCAGATCGAGAGCGAGCGCGTGCTGGCAGAGTACAAGGAGCAGCTCGCAGACGCGAAGACTCAGTCTGCTCAGCTTATCGCCGAGGCTCGTGCCACGGCAGAGGCTGTTAAGGCTGACATCACCGCTAAGGCTCAGGCCGAGGCGGCTGACATGATCGCCAAGGCGAAGGTGGCTATCGAGGCTGAGAAGAAGCAGGCTGTTGCCGATCTTCAGGCTTCCGTTGCTGACATCTCTGTTGATGTTGCTGCCCGTCTTATCGGTGAGGAGCTCACCGACGACGAGCATCGCAAGATCATCGAGCGCTACGTGAACGAGGCAGGTAGCTTCAATGCCAACTAATCGTCTTGTCGTCAAAGAACAAATCGCTACGTATGCTGGCGTCATGTATGACGCAGCTTACGCAGCTGGCGGGCAGGATGCTGTGCTCGAGGTGCGCAATCAGATGGAGCAGATCATCTCCATCATGCACTCCGACATGGAACTCTCCGGTGCCCTGAGCAACGCTGGCTACACCGCTGAGCAGCGCAACGGTCTCGTGAAGGCCGTCTTCGCCGAGTGCAACCCGGCATTTGTCGAGGTTCTGGCCGTCATGGCCGAGCGCGGCGACGCTGATCTGCTGGGCCGTGTGTTCCAGGCTTACGGAGAGCTACTTGATACCAAGTTGAATGTGTGTGTGGTAGACGTTACGACCGTCGTTGCACTCGACGACAACCTGCGCCACATCATTACGAAAAAGGCCGAAGCCGATCTGAGCAAGACTGTCGTTCTGCGTGAGCGTATCGACAAGTCCATTTTGGGCGGCATCATCATGAGCACTGGCGGCAAGTACATCGACGCAAGCGTCGTGTCTCAGCTGAACAAGGCCCGCAACGTGCTCAAGGAAACAACAGATGGAGGTGAATGCTAGTGACTGAAATCACCGCTAAGTCTATTGACGATGCTCTGCGCAAGCAGCTTGATGCTCTGAATGTCAGCGTTGAGTCTCGCGAGGTCGGTACGGTTATCCAGGTCGGCGACGGTATTGCTCGCGTTGATGGCCTGCGTGACGCTATGGCAGGCGAGCTCCTCGAGTTCGTGGGTGAGGGTGGTAAGACCGTTTATGGTCTGGCCCAGAACCTCGAAGAGGATGAGGTTGGCGCTGTTCTTCTCGGTGACGTCACCGCAATCAAGGAAAACGATCAGGTTCGTACGACTGGTCGTATCGTGGAGGTTCCGGCAGGCAAGGGCCTGCTCGGCCGCGTTGTTAACCCGCTGGGTATGCCTATCGACGGCAAGGGCCCCATCAATGCTGAGGGTTATCGCCCCGTTGAGTTCAAGGCTCCGGGCGTTATCTCCCGCCAGCCCGTTCACGAGCCCGTTCAGACCGGTATCCTCGCTATCGACTCGATGATTCCGATCGGCCGTGGCCAGCGTGAGCTCATCATTGGCGACCGCCAGACTGGTAAGACCGCTATCGCTGTCGACGCCATCATCAACCAGAAGGATACCGACATCGTCTGTATCTATGTTGCCATCGGTCAGAAGGCTTCCACGGTTGCTGGCATCGTCGAGACCCTCGAGCGCTACGGCGTTATGGAGAAGACCATCATCGTCGCAGCAAACGCTTCCGACTCCGCTCCGCTCCAGTACATCGCTCCGATGGCTGGCGCTGCAATGGGCGAGTACTTCGTTTACAACGGCGAGGATGGCCAGCCGGCATCCAAGGAGAACCCGGGCCGTGCGGTCCTCATCATCTACGATGACCTCTCCAAGCAGGCTGTTGCTTACCGTCAGATGTCTCTGACCCTGCGTCGTCCTCCGGGACGCGAGGCTTATCCTGGCGACGTCTTCTACCTGCATTCTCGCCTGCTCGAGCGTGCTGTTAAGATGTCCGAGGAGAACGGCTCTGGCTCCATGACCGCTCTGCCGATCATTGAGACCCAGGCTGGCGACGTCTCCGCCTACATTCCGACTAACGTCATTTCCATTACCGACGGTCAGATCTTCCTCCAGACCGACCTCTTCTTCCAGGGCCAGCGCCCCGCAGTTGACGTCGGTATCTCGGTTTCCCGAGTTGGTGGCTCCGCTCAGATCAAGGCTATGAAGCAGGTCGCAGGCTCTCTGCGTCTTGACCTCGCTTCCTACCGTGAGCTTCAGGCGTTCACCCAGTTCGGTTCCGACCTGGACAAGGCTACCCAGGATCAGCTCAACCGCGGTGCCCGCATGACCGAGCTGCTCAAGCAGGGTCGCTACAACCCGATGCCGGTCGCTGAGCAGGTTTCTGCTATCTTCGCTGGCAACGAGGGCTTCCTGGACGACCTGCCGGTTGGCGATGTCGTTCGCTTCCGTACCGAGCTTCTCGACTACATGCGTGCCTCCAAGCCGGAGATCCTCGCTGCTATCGTTGAGAAGAAGACGCTGACCGACGAGATCAAGGCTGACCTGCGTGCTGCTATTGGCGCATTCAAGCAGTCCTTCGCGGTTACGGCGTAAAGGCAGGTAGACCATGCCCAACCTTCACGATATCGAAAGGCGTATCAAGTCCGTCACCTCGACGAAGCAGATCACGCGCACCATGGAAATGGTTGCAGCTGCAAAGATCCGTAAGTCGACTGAGCGCATGGTTAGCGCGCTGCCCTGGGCTGTCACGGTTTCTGACATGCTCATCAACGCTGCTAAGTATGCTCCGGTTGATTCCGAGCCGCTGCTGCAGGTCCATGATGAGATTAAGCGTACTCTTCTCGTGGTCGTGACCTCTGACCGTGGCCTTGCTGGTGGTTTCAACAGCAACGTGCTGCGTTACGCCGATAGGCTCATCAAGGAGAAGGAACGTCAGGGCATCGAGGTACAGGTTGTTGCGTGTGGCAAGAAGGCCATTGGCTACTTCAACTACCGCAACATCAAGCCGGTTATGGAATTCGCGGGCTTCTCTGCTGATCCTACTTATGAGCAGGCAGCACAGATCTCCGTTTATGCAGGCAACAGCTATCGCGATGGCGAGCTGGACGAGGTTATCGTTCTGTACAACCATGCGAAGAATGCTGCTGAGCAGAAGCTGATCGAGCAGCAGGTGCTGCCGGTCTGCCAGAAGACCTACGCCGAAATTCTGGGCTTGAACAAGCAGGAGGATGTTTTCGCTGACTTCGTTGAGAAGGAAGGCACCATTCCCGGCGACATCGACTTCGAGCCCGACCCCGAGTCGGTCATGTTCTACTTGATGAAGTCGTATCTGCGCAATGCGTTCTACTTTGCGCTTCTTGACTCGGCTGCGGGCGAACAAGGCGCTCGCCGCAATGCAATGAAGTCGGCTACCGACAATGCGAACGAGATGGTCTCGACGCTGACCCGCGTGTACAACCGTGCACGTCAGGGCGCGATTACCACCGAGATCAACGAGATCGTTGGCGGTGCCGCAGCTTTGGAGGAATAAATGGCTGAAACTATTGAAAAAGCGGCCAAGCAGGGCGCCGTCGGACGTATCGTCCGTATCGTCGGCGCCGTCGTAGATGTCGAGTTTCCCCCGGATGCGATGCCGGCAATCTACAACGCTCTGACCGTTAATGCAAAGACCCCCATGGGTGAGATCAGCACGATCCTCGAGGTTCAGACCCATCTTCCGGGTGACCTCGTACGTACCGTTGCTATGTCTTCCACCGATGGCCTGGTGCGCGGTGTCGAGGCTGTCGACACTGGCTCGCCGATCATGATGCCCGTGGGTCCCAACACCCTGGGCCGCATCTGGAACGTTATGGGTGAGCCGGTTGACGGCAAGCCCATGCCGGAGATCGATCAGTGGATGCCCATCCACCATCCGGCACCTGCCTTCGAGACCCTGACCACCACGACCGAGATCTTCGAGACCGGCATTAAGGTTATCGACCTCATCGAGCCTTATGTTAAGGGCGGTAAGACTGGTCTGTTCGGCGGCGCAGGCGTTGGCAAGACCGTTACCATCCAGGAGCTCATCAACAACCTCGCTCAGGAGCATGGTGGCACCTCCGTCTTCACCGGCGTTGGCGAGCGTACCCGTGAGGGTACCGACCTCTTCCTCGAGATGAGCGAGTCTGGCGTTATCCACAAGACCTGTCTTGTTTACGGCCAGATGAACGAGCCTCCGGGAGCACGTCTTCGCGTCGGCCTTGCTGGTCTGACCGAGGCTGAGTACTTCCGTGATCAGGGCCAGGACGTTCTTCTGTTCGTTGACAACGTCTTCCGCTTCACCCAGGCAGGCTCCGAGGTGTCCGCACTTCTCGGCCGTATGCCCTCCGCAGTTGGTTACCAGCCCACGCTGGCAACTGAGATGGGTGACATGCAGGAGCGCATTACGTCCACGAACGTTGGCTCCATTACCTCCGTTCAGGCTGTCTACGTCCCCGCAGAC
>JAFYTB010000155.1 GCA_017559045.1 Eggerthellaceae bacterium
CCATGAGTTCATCGAGAAGTTCGTCGAGCCCGAGGGTTACCGCAAGTACGTCGACATGATCATGGGAAACGAGCCTGAGTGGTACTGCCAGGGCATGGCCTCCATGGAGGAGCCGAAGACCCCCGAGTGGGCCGAGCAGATCTGCGGCATCCCCGCTGAGACCATCCGCGAGCTTGCTCGTCTCTACGGCAAGACCAGCCAGGAGGGCCCCGTTTACATTCGCATGATCTGGGCAGCCACCCGCGCCATTTACGGCAAGGACACCGCCCGTGCGTTCAACGTCCTTCAGACAATTTGCGGTAACTTCGGCAAGAAGGGCTGCGCCGGTAACGGCACTGGTTTCGGACGCCGCAAGGGCACCCATGCTCCCTATTCGCTGATGCACGTGGCGAACGGCACCGGCCCCTATGGCGAGACCATCTGCATGGAAGCCGAGGCTTACAACAAGGCCGTCCTGCTCCACCCGAAGATGGAGGCCGGAGAGATCACCAAGGAAGAGTACTGCTACGAAATCGGCTGCTCCGCCACCGGCCCCATGCCCAACATCCATATGATCTGCGACATCCCGTCAAACCGCAACCTGGCCGCTGGCTGGTACGGCGTCAACGAGCGCCTTGAGTCGCTCAAGCAGGTCGATTACTTCGTGTACATGCACTGGAACCTGAAGAACGCCACCTGCTGCTACGCCGACATCGTGCTGCCCCAGACCAGCTCCTCCATGGAGTCCCCGTGGAACAGCCTCATTTACAACGTCAGCTTCTGCAACGGCATCAACCCCGGAACCCACAACCACTTCATCCTGGGCGATGGCAAGAGCAAGGCCCCCGAGAACACCCGCTACACCTGGTGGATTGTCAAGGAGATCGCCGTGCGACTGGGCATCGCCGACGAGTTCTGTCCCAACATCAAGGACATGGACAACGACGAGCTCGAGGAGTTCATCATCAAGGATGCGAGCCGCATCGCATACGAGGCCTGGTGCGGATACAGCCCCAACGCCAAGAACGCCCCCACGTGGGAGGAGTTCATGGCTCAGGAGGAGCGGATCTTCCGCTGGCCCATGGAGGACTATTTCGTTTACGGCATGCGCCAGATCCAGGAGGGCGTGCCCTTCAACACCAAGTCCGGCAAGATCGAGTACTACAACGAGTTCATAGCCGACCACGATATGCGCAAGGCCAAGATCGGTGCCTCTCAGCGCCAGCTCGGCTGCAACGACATCAAGGCGCTGCCGTTCTACCGCAAGTCGCCGCAGGGCATGCAGTCACCGCGTACGAAGCAGTTCCCCCTGTACATGATCACCCCGCATTCCCCCTATCGCCAGCACACCGCATTCGATCACAGCGACTGGGTGCGTGACGAGCATCGCGCGTCCATCTGGCTGTCGGTCGCCGATGCAAAGGCCCGCGGCATCAAGGACGGCGACCCCGTCCGCGTGTTCAGCGACTGCGGTGAGGTTCAGGTCACGGCTTACGTCACGTCCCGCGTGACCCCGGGCGTCACCGTCCTGCCCTTCGGCCGCTGGTACGAGCCCAACGGCGTCAAAACCGATCTCATGCCCGACGGAATCGACACGCGCGGAGACTGCAACTTCCTGATCTCCGACGACCATTACGGCGACGTGAAGGGCTCCATCCTGTGCAACGCCCTCGTTCAGGTGGAGAAGCTTTCCCCCGCGACCCTCATCGCAAACGTCAGCCAGTTCATCCAGGGAGAGGAGTAAGCAATGACCCAGTACGGATTCTTCTTCGATCAGAGCCGCTGCACCAACTGCCATGCGTGCTCGATCGCCTGCCGAGATTGGAACGACATCAAGGGAGGCAGCCCCGTCAAGCTGCTCCGCATGATGCAGTGGGAGAAGGGCAACTTCCCGAACCTGCGCATGCACGTCCTCTTCGCTACGTGCTATCACTGCGAGGTGCCGGTGTGTGCTGATGCTTGCGAGCACAAGGCCATCTTCAAAGAGGACAAGTACGGTGCCGTTCTGGTAGATCCCGACCGTTGCGAAGGAGATCGCAACTGCTGGAAGGCTTGCCCCTACGGCGCTCCGGCCTACGAGGACGATGCACCCGGCACCCCTATGCAGAAGTGCAACATGTGCTACGACAAGCTGGAGATCGGCGAGCTCCCCATTTGCGTTTCCTCCTGCCCGCAGCGCGCTCTCGACTTCGGTCCTCTTGAGGAGATGATCGAGCGTTACGGTGAGTGCCGTACCCTCGAGGACATGCCCTCCGGCGACGCTGTGAAGCCGGCTGCCGTATTCAAGCCCATGCACGAGCATAGGCAGGTCGTCCCCTACGACGCAGGACGTGCGCTTGAGCTGCTGGCAGACCGCGGCGAGTACCTCGACCCGGTCTTCGGAGTCGCCGAGGATGCGACTGAGGTATACGAGGGCCTTGTCGGCTACGACAAGCTGGTCATGAAGGCCTCTTCCGTGGCCGAAACGTTGGCTCGTTCGAAGAACGAAGAGGGCTAGGATTGGTGAACTAGGCATCCAGTTCTAGATTCCAGCCTATATTCCTAGTTTAGGTTGGTATAGGCCCCTTCGCGATCCCTCCCAGAATCGCGAAGGGGCTCCTCGTTTTTGTTAATTTCAATTGGAAGCGAGGTAAAGCTATGTGCTTTAGACCTGCGGATGCATCTGCTCCCGCTGCCCCTGGCGCTACTCAGGCGCCTAAGGCTCCTGGTGCAAACTAGGATTACGAATGAATGCGGCGCCCCGCGCATGTTGGGCGTCGCTTGGTTTATAGGAGCGTCAAGGTATGCACGAAGCGCAGAATGAAAATCCTTGCTCGACTGAAGCACGCATGCTTTGGGAGAGTCATCCTGACCCCGCCGGTCGTCTCTTTTTCGTCCTCAACTCCCTTCAGGAGCGCCATCGATTCATATCTTCGGAGGCCATCGACGAGTTGGCGCGTGAAGCGGGCGTCGAGCGCGATGAGGTTGAGTCGTTCGTGCGCTTCTTCGACGCGTACTCCCTTGAGGCGGTAGGCGATTGTCTTATTGAGGTATGCGATGGCACGGCTTGTCACGCAAGGGGATCCAATCGCCTTCTCCAGAAGTTCGAGTCGCTACTCGGGATTCGAGAGGGCGAGACGTCCGCGGATGGCCGCATTACGCTTAGGCGCGTGCATTGCGTCGGCTCGTGTTCGTCTGCGCCAGTTGTAGTCATGGGAGACGAGACGTTCGGCAAGGTGAGGGTTTCGCGCGTGTGCGATATCGTGGGAAGGGCGATGCGCGATGATACGGACTAGGGTTATTCGGGATTTGGCCGATGCTGGAGCACTTCAGCTCAGCTCGTATCCGCGTGTTACCGTGGGAATGGGGACATGCGGTAAGGCCGCTGGGTCCCAGAGCGTTTACGATGCCCTTGCCGAGGCGCTCGGATCATGCGAGAACGTGCGATTGGATGCTGTTGGGTGTCGCGGAACGTGCTGGGCGGAGCCTCTCGTCGAGGTTCACGTAGCGGAAGGTTCGTCGATCTTGCTCGGCCCTATGACGCCGTTCAAGGCGAAGAAGCTGGCTGCGAACCTGCGTGGGTGCAATCCCTCGGGGCTTGATATCGCATGTGTGACCAGAGGGCTTTCCTCTTGCGTGCTTGCTTACGATGATGTTGATGCTTTTCAAGAGCGGGTGCTGCTTGAGGATTGCGGAAAGGTCGACCCGCTCTCTCTCGAGCAATATTGCGCACTTGGAGGCTTTTCCGCCTTTGCCTCGGCTCTTTTGAAGGGCGATTCAGCCAGCCTGTTTGACGAGCTCGAGCGCTCGGGACTGCGCGGTCGTGGCGGAGCGGGCTATTATGCCGGCGCGAAGTGGCGCGCAGTAGCCAATGCGAGCGCCGAGCGCGGCGAGGAGGCTGTGGTCATCGTCAACGCCGACGAAGGGGATCCTGGCGCCTATATGGATCGCAATCTCATCGAAAGCCTTCCTTTCCGCGTTCTCGAGGGGGTCATGCTGGCGCTCGTCGCGCTGGGATCAGGTCAGGCATATGTGTTCGTGCGCAGGGAGTATCCGCTTGCGTGCGTCACCTTGCAGCGCGCGATTGCGATTCTTGAGGAAGCAGGCTTGCTGGGCGATGATGTGCTGGGATCTGGAAGAAGCATGAACATCGGCGTTGTCCAGAGTGCGGGTTCATACGTATGCGGCGAGGAGACGGCCCTTATTGCCGCCGTAGAAGGCCGCGTACCTCGCCCGCGTAAGCGTCCTCCGTATCCTTCGGAACGCGGATTGTGGGGTAGGCCCACGCTCGTTGGCAACGTTGAGACGTTTTCGAACGTGCCTCTTGTATTCATGAGAGGCGCAAGTTGGTTTTCCTCGATTGGCGTGCCTGGAAACTCGGGGACGAAGGTGTTCTCCCTAACGGGCGATGTCGCACGTGTCGGTCTGGTGGAAGTCGGGCTTGGCACGCAGGTGTCTCGTGTTGTCTTGAACATCGGACGGGGGGAGGACGTCAAAGCGGTTCAGATTGGCGGTCCGTCGGGTGCGTTTCTTCCCGCCCATGCGTTCGAGATGCCGTTGGAATTCGAGGGCCTTGCCGCAGCTGGCGCCATCATGGGCTCAGGCGGTCTCGTCGTGCTTGATGAGGGTCGTTGCGTGGTTGAGCTCTCGCGCTACCTCGCGGACTTTTCGGCAAGGGCTTCGTGCGGGCGTTGTCCTGCGTGTCGGGACGGTTTGCGCACCTGCGCCGATCTCCTCGAGGCTCTTACCGAGGGAAGCGCTTTTTCGGGTGCTATCGCCGAAATTGAACTGCTGATTCAGCGCATAAAAGAGGGCTCGCTTTGCAATCTGGGTAAATCGGCAGTGCGTCCCGTGTCTTCGGCTCTCTTCCATTTCAGGGAGGAGTTCGAGGAGCACGAAATCGGCTCATGCAGGGCGCATGTTTGCCCGGGATTGGTGCATCTTGAGATCGATCAGTCGAAGTGCCAGGGTGAGCGCTGCTGCCTGAGGACGTGTCCCGGGGCAGCTATCAAGGGTCGTTTCGGGAAGCCCGGAACCATAGATACCAATTTGTGCCTAAAGTGCTTTACCTGCATCGATGTTTGTCCGTATGGTGCGGTCGTCATTGCTGGATAACGGCCGTTTCTTACTCCTGATTGCGAGTGGCAGCCTTTGCCCCGGGCTACCTTGCCGGACCCGTGTTTGGAAACAGCCAGGTAGGGTAGGGGACGAGGTGGTCGTTGAGCTTGGCGTCATGGTAGTCGGGCGACAAAAGTATCGCACGATACCGCAGCTTGATGCGACCTTCCTGCTCGAGTTTTTTGAGCGCGTGTGTAACTGACGTGCGTTCCGAGCTGATGAGCTGCGCGATGTCTTCATGGGTGAGCTCTACGAGAAAGCCGTCTTCGACACGCGGGCAGAGCCAGGCGATATTGAGAAATAGGCGGTGGATTCTCTCCTTGAGGGACATTGTGGAGAGCATCCAGATCTGCCTGTTCATGACGGTGTAATTGAAATTGGTGGAATCGATGAGCTTGAGCGCAAAGCGGGGGTTTTCCTCGGTAGCTTTAATAATCGTCGCGGAAGGGATTTTGCAAATCTCGCATTCCGTGTATGCGGTCAGGAGATACTCGGCGTAATGGTTTCGAGCAAAGGGCTCCGTTTCCCCAAGTGCGCTCCCTCGTCCGAATATGCCCATCGTGACGCTTTCCCCGTTTTTGTCGATGGCAGACATGGCCATGAGGCCGCTGAGGATGACATAGGTGTTCTTGCGGTCGGTGTAATCGCGATAAAGGAAATCACCCCGGTTGATATGGATGATTTTTGCAATAGGTTCCTCAGCTTCGCCGTTGTTTTGGCATAAATCAGCTAGGTGGCAGTTAAAGGAAATGGGGCACAGCGTCCCAGCTCGCTCTTTCATCGCCGCTCCCTCTCGTGTTATTTCTAATCATCATATATGGGAAGAGAGATCTTCAATTGTGGTGATGCGCACAATTGAAGATTATCAATGCTTTGCGAAGGGGAGCATGAAGTTCGGTTGGGCGTTTGTCCCAAAGGATGGCATTTCCTCATGACGAAGGCCTGTCGAGGGACCCATGGAGTAACTGCACGTAAGAAAACCGACACGATAACGTCAGGGCGGTCAATCTGAGACAGATGTGCTGCTTTGATTGACCCAGGTTCTTTTTCCGTGCTCAAATGCAAACGAAAGAAGGGAGCTTGCATAAGCGGTATGGTTGCTCGAGATCGACAGAGGCAGAAGACCATCGAGCTCCTTCGAATCTTGGAGGAGCTCATGGGGGCATTCATCTACCGCGCCGCCATGCTTGCTTTCCGGATGCTGAACGATTTTCATCATCGTCGTGCCTGCTGATTCGCTCGCCTCAAAGGGTTTGAACTGTCGCGGTGAATTCCCCTTCAACTGTCTATGCGGTGCCCTGTCTCTAAATGATATTATTTAAGAAACATTTAAGAGAAGGAGCTCAAATGATCAGAACTGTCATTGAGATTGATGAGGGTAGGTGCGATGGTTGTGGCCTCTGCGTGCGCGCATGCCATGAAGGTGCCATTGGATTGGTGGACGGAAAGGCGAAGCTGCTCCGCGATGACTATTGCGACGGAATGGGGGATTGCCTGCCGGCGTGCCCAGCTGGAGCGATTAGCTTTGTCGAGCGCGAAGCGGCGCCGTATGACGAAGCGGCGGTGAAGGCGAACATGCAGGCTTCGATCCTGGCCTCTGAGCAATCTCTGAACCAGCCTTCGGTTTTGGCTTCTGTTCAGTCTTCGACTTTGATTTCGACGCATGCTTCGAATCAAAAGCTTCGCAATTGGCCGGTACAGATCAAGCTGGCTCCGATTAACGCGCCTTATTTCGAGGACTGCGATTTGCTTATTGCCGCCGACTGCACGGCTTTTGCATGCGCGAGCTTCCACTCCGACTGCATGGCGGGTCGCGTGACGCTTATCGGATGCCCGAAGCTTGACGCCATCGACTACGCTCAGAAGTTGGCGGCTATTGTGGCCTCGAACGATATTCGCAGCATCATGGTTGCGCGCATGCAGGTTCCTTGCTGCGGAGGTATCGAGCGAGCCGCTCGCCAAGCTATCGAGATGAGCGGAAAGAGTATTCCGCTTCAGGTAGTGACCTTCGCGACGGATGGCGAAAGGATTTAATCGCTTGGCTTCCCCCGTGAGCTGAGGCATGTCCTTTCGTTATGGGTTGCTTCAAGGAGGTTTGTTTAGGGCAACGCGATGTCTGCTTAGCCAAAACATGGGGTGCTGTCAGCATTTTTGGAGAACCTTAAACTCTTTTAGCCAAAACAGGGGGCACTGTCATGACAGTGCCCCCTGTTTTGGCTGCATATTCCTTTAAGCCATTCGAAATATTGGTTTCGTTGAGTGAGAAGTGGTAGGTGAGGGTGTTCTTTTAGCCAAAATCACCCTCACTGTCATGACAGTGCCCCTGGTTTTGGCTAGGCGAGGTAAAAATCCTTCGATTACCATGACAGCACCCCCTGTTTTGACTATATCGATAGGTGGGGTGCTGCAGAGTGAAGGGGGGCGCTGCGGAGTGAAGGTGGGGTGCTGCAGAGTGAAGGTGGGATGCTGCAGAGTGAAGGCGAGTTGACGGCCTTGCGCTGCAGGTTTGCCCTATGGGTTTGTTCTGCAGGTCGTTCTGTCTGCATTTGAGCCAGATATCCATAACTCGCAATTGATCGTTGGGTTCGCTCTCAATGAAAAGGCGGACCTTACTAGGTCCGCCGTTTGCGGTAATAGAGGGTGTTGA
>JAFYTB010000156.1 GCA_017559045.1 Eggerthellaceae bacterium
CACCCCCGCCCATAAAAAATCGACCGCCCTTTTCGGCGGTCGATTTTTAAATTACCAGTGAACGACGACGGGATCGCCAACCAAGATAAGCTTGGAGATCTCCTTTGCCTTATCGACAGGCAGGTTCACACAACCATGGCTACCCGCACCGTCGCGGTAGCGCGTACCACCGAAAGCCCACTGCCAGTCGGCATCGTGCAGGCCATGCGAGCCGCCCTTGAACGGCATCCAGTAACGAACGGGCGACTCGTACTTAGTGCCATCGAGATTCGTTCCCTTAAGCACCGTAGCACCATTATTCGACTTGATGAAATACACGCCAGTGGGCGTGGGGGTCTGCGGAGAGCCGCTTACGATATCGCTTTCCCAAATGAGCTCGCCCTTGGCGTCATACATATAGGCATGCTGCTGGGAAAGATCGATGTCGATGTAGCGCTTGCCCCAATCGGGTTGGCCAGCACCAAGCCACATGCACGCCTCGCTCTTCAGCGGAACATCGGCCTTGCCCGACTGACCCTCGGAGAGGGCCTTGTTGACCAGCTCCGCAAAAGCCTTTCCGTCTACAGCCCAGCCGTAATCGCCGCCCTCAACCTCGATCTCTTTTTCACCGCGCTTGTAGGTGCGCTTTTCACCCTTGGTGGTGAGCTCATCCGCCACACCGTCGATCCATGCCGTCTTCTTCTTTTTGTTGATAGAGGCAACGAGCTGATCATCGAATTCGATCCAATCAGCGATGGTGTCGTGGCCCAAGCGAGCAACTTCGATGCCACCCATCTCAAGGGAAAGATCGGCAGTCAGCAGCGCATTTGCCGCCTCTGCAGCCTCGGGCAGCTTCGGATCATTCTGCAGAACCGGCGGAAGGGTAAGAACAGCCTCGGAAAGCTCGATAGCCGGAGCAAACACTTCGGCACCAGCCAGCACCTCATCGAGAACAAGCTCGGGCTCAAGTTGGGTACCAGCAACCTCGGGGACAACCACAAAGCCCTGCTTGGCAGGGTCGTAACCAACCGTTGCGCTCACCGGCGGCGTAGCAGTAGCGTTGATCTCGGCGACCACAGCCGACAGCGCATCGGCAAGCGCCGTTCCCTCAACGTCGGCACGCAGATAGTCGGTCAAATCGCGCTCCTGAAGCAGCGCATAGGGCCATTTCCAAACCTCGTCATCGGCATGGACAGCGGCAACCAGCTCAGCTCCGTCAATCGAAACGCCAGCCTCGGCACCCGTCATGGAGAATTCCACGCCCTGACCAGTAACGGCCACCACGTAGTCCGCCTCGATCTGCTCGACAAGCGCCGCGACCTCGTCGTTCGACTTCATGGAAATATCCCGACCAGCAAACGTGGTGTTCGGGTAGAAGAACTGAGTAAACAAAGCGCAGCCGCCAGCATATACGGCAGCAAGCAGAACAACGAAAACGCCGACAACGATCTTGCCGCGGCGCTTGCGCTTGCGCTCGGACTTGATCTGCTCGTCGAGGCTGAACGGCGCCGGCGCAATAACGGATGCGTCGTCGATCTTCACTTCAGGAATGGAAATAGCCTGCGTCTTTACCTCTTCGGCAGGCTTAGCATGCTTAGCGTGTTTAGCCATCATGGCCTTTCGTTTCGAAAAATACTCAAATGTGCATTGTAGCAAGATCCCTGCAGTATTTCGGTAACGCATCCAGGGTCTTTGCCCTGTGTAGAGACATATTTTGCCACCCAAGGAAACCTTCCGAAAACGCAAAACGACCCGCGCTCCAAAGGAAGCGCGGGTCGTCGTAATGACTGGTGGAGGCGCGGAGAATCGAACTCCGGTCCATACTAAACCCTCGATCAGGCTCTACAAGCTTAGTCGACGATCAGGCTTCGGGGAATCTTGGTTCGTCGACCAACGTTGATACCCCTAGCCGGTTCAGTCTTTTCTCTAGCCCATACCGACTACGTGGCAGAGAGCATTCCCCTGAGATGACACCGCCCTTGGATCGGGGACATTCCAAGTTTGGCGCGCCGACTTATGTTATGCGGCGAGGGCCATACGGCCCTGGAAAGAAGATTTGCCAATTAAATTGACTTTACCCCTGTTTATCGTGGCGAGGAGACCACGGCCTGCTCCTCATCTCAGACTTACCATGTCGAAACCAGTCGCCCCCAAAGATGCAACGCAGAATGGGCCCGTGAGGCCGCATTAGCAAGCGCGGGTAATCAAAGGGATATTACATTCTATTCGCGCCATGGCAATTGTCAAGCTTGCCACACGACGGTATGCCGCAAGTAAACTAGCGGCATACCGTAAGCAACCTGGTGGCAACCCGCAAGGAGCAGTTCGCTACTTCTCAGCCGCCTGCTTGGCCTTTTTGGCACGCTTCAAAGCGCCGGGGATCTGCTTGGCAAACGAGAGCACCGAGCCCATAGCGGCCTTAATAACCGGCCAGCCCTCGGCGACGCTATCGGCCGTGACAATCACGTCCATGCGCATACTTCCGAGCGCCTTGCAGTCCATGACAAGCTCGCCCTTCTCGTTCTTCTCGATCTTGAAGATCTCAACCATGGGGCTACCGTCATCCATGACGGCAACGATGGCCGGCTTCTTCTCTTTAACTACCTTTGCCATTACTGCAATTCCTTTTCGATCTAGGTTTAGGTTCGGGGGTCAAAACGTACAGAGTGCGCTACTTCTTGCAAATATCCTTGAAGTCGACGCCGTAATCGTCGAGGACGACCTGGATGCCCGTACGTGCCGCAGCGGCAATAGCGCCACCGGGATGCGCAGAGCAGCCCATGAAGTACAGGTTCTCGATGTCGCCGTGATACTTGTGACCTGCGCCCGGGAAGGGACGGAAGTCGTACATCTGAGACGGCTGCATACCGATCTGACCAATGTCGCCATTCTTGAACGCAGGGTTCCACTCGGAATACTCGAGCGGAGTCTTGCCCCAGCGTGCAACGATATCGTCATCGGTGATGTTAGTGGTACGGCTCTTGAAGAACTCCCAGAGCTGCCACTTGAGCTCATCGCCCTTGGTCTCCCAATTGCGCCAGTCGCCATCGAGGTTCCACGGAGCGTAGCTGTAGATGTTGACGACGGAGCAACCCTCGGGAGCACGGCTCGGGTCGTTAAGCGACGGAATGGTGATAAGCGGCAACTCGGGGCTGAAGCCACCCAGCAGATACTCGGAGAACGTGCGCAGATACTGCTTCTCTTCAGGCGCAAACTCGATGCAGAAAGCGTCCTTGACCTGCTCGCCGGTCTTGAACTCCGGAACCTTCTTGAGAGCGAAAGCCTGGTTCAGCGGCACGAAGTCGGAATTCTTTGCCTTGCGGATGTAGTCAGCCTCACGTGCCGGAGCATCGTCGCCGAGCATCTCGTAGAGATCCTTGACATTGATGGTGGAAACAACGGCTTCCTTGGCAATGAACTCGTCGCCAGCCTTCGTGCGAACGCTCTTAACCTCGCCGCCTTCAACGGTAATATCGTTAACCCACTGCTCGGTGAAGAGGTCGACACCGTAATCCTTCGCGCAAGCGCACAGTGCGTTCACGAAGTTCACGCAGCCGCCGATGGGGAAAGGAGCGCCGGGGTTGCCAGGAGCATGCAGAGCAGCCGTGAAAGAAAGCAGCGATGCGGTACCGATCTGGCGCGGGTCGATCATCATCTCGGTGCACCACCGGGTAAGGGTGACGCGCATCTCCTCGGACTCAACCCACTCTTCAACGATCTGCTGGGCGGACGAGTTCATAAGGCGCAGGAACTCCATGCCCATCTCGCTGCGAGAGAGAACGTTCTGCATCGGACCCCATGCAGGAATAACGCCTACGGCGCCCACGGATGCAGCGCCCAGGAGCTGAGCGAGGTAGCCATTCCACTTAACGTAGGTTTCAGCATCCTTCTCAGAGAACTTAGCGATCTGCTCGATAGTCTTGTCGATGTCCTTGTACAGGATGAGGTGCTGCTCGTCAGGGAAGATGGAGCAGCAAAGGGACTCCATGAACTTGTACTCAAGACCGTACTTCGAGAAGAGACCGAGCTCGTCCTCTCGTACGATGGGCGTGCGGGAGATGAGATTGTGGACCATACCGCCCGTATCGGCGATAAATCCAGGGGCGATCTCCTCGGAACGAGTACCGCCACCAAACTCCTTGTTTGCTTCGAGAACTGCCACCTTGAATCCAGCTTTGGCAAGGTAGATGGAGCTGATCAGGCCATTGTGGCCACCACCGAGTACCAGGAAATCATACGTTCCGCCAGCCATCGTTCCTCCTTCGATTCTTTTTGCAATGACTGCACCCAGCGTACTTAGCCGAGCTGTTTTCTTTATACGACTGCGCTTCGCACTTGATAACGCCCCAAAAACGCAAATATGTAGGCTCTTTTCGAAGAACATGAAAGACGCCACCCGAAAGGCGGTCCTACACTCAGAATTTCATGTTCGAGGACCCGTTTACGCGGCCTATAATCACAGGAGTTCTTCATGCAGTTACGTTGCCGGTTTTACCGCGAGATCGTATCAAGGGTGGAAGCGAAGTGGGAAAAAGGGACTCAGCTAAAACCAGAATCGCCGATTGTTTCATTCAACTCGTAGTTGAATCCTCCGACCCGCGCGAACGAGTAAACGTCACCGACATCGTGCGTCATCTCGGCATGGATCGCAAAAGCTTCTATCGTCACTTCGACAATGCCGGCGACCTCGTTATCTGGATCTTCCGAAGCGAACTGGCCGAAATGCTTTCCGACGAGCAGTTTGACGGTTTTGAGCTCCTCTGCCCTGATCCATCCCTCAACGATCAGTACCCCAGCCTGCCGTTTTTCGCATCGGCCTTCGACGGCGACGCCGACCTCGATCAGGGTAAGTACACCAAAACGCTCTGCGCGCTCTTCAACGGCAAGCTTGAATACTACCAGCGCATCCTGTCGTTCCCATGCTACCTGGATTTCTACTACTACCTGCTCTCGCTCTTCGAGCCCGCTGTTCACCACAGCATCCTGAAGATACTCGGCTCGGATCGCACGATGCGAACCTCCGAAATCAATTTCCTCGCTGAATATCACACCGTGGCCTACATCGGCCGCCTACCCTACCACTTCGCGATGAACCGACGCGCCCTGCCCGAGGATGAACTCGACGCCGTGTGGACATATACCCACGACACCCTGTGCAGTGCCGTCGAAAGACTCTCAACCCCTGCACATGCGATGTGACGGGGATGGGGGACGGATGGGCTCGGACGGATGGGCTCGTAGCTACTGTCACATTTTCGCGAAAATGTGACAGTAGCTACGAGCCCATCCGTCACCCATCTATCACAAAAACAATATGACCCGAACCGAGGTTAGACGCCGTCCATCCCATGAAAGACGAGGGCCCCTTCGCAGCGAAACCGCTGAAAGCGGCGCGAAGCACGGCTCGTGTACACTGGGGTGCGCCAGCAACAACCAGGTACGCG
>JAFYTB010000157.1 GCA_017559045.1 Eggerthellaceae bacterium
AAGCACGCCATTGTCAAACCAACCGGAGAAAGCAGCGCCCTTGGTGGGATAGGCCTTCACGGTCACGAGGTCTCCCCACGTTGCTCCGTACGCACCCACGGCCTCGCCTTTACCCAGCTCCGATACGGGGACAGAAAGAGACCCGATCGCATCATCCTCACTCAGACAGCTTTCCTTGACGTTAACGTCATCGGGGCCAGTCACCTGCACGCCATCGGACAAATCATCGCCAGCCATGACAGCTACCTCATACGAACCCGTCTCGAAGGAAAGATCAGCGTAAGCTTTCTTCTCAAGGCATGCGCCCGAGGGGCTCAGCGTCGACCAAGTCATGTCGAAGGTCGAATTGGTCGAATTCGCCATTTCGATCGAATCGGCCTCCCCCACCGCAGCGGATTCGGTGTCAGCTTCGGCAACCTCGGCCATCGCGGCCTCAGCCATCGCGGCCTCGAGAACCTCTTGCGCCAAGTCGGCGGTTTCGGGAGCCAGATCGACTACGGCGGCCATTACCTCGGCGACTTCTGCGGCATCCACGCCAGCGGCGACTCCCGCGGCGGTGTCGGCGGCAGAAGCGTTCGCAGCACCCTCAGCACCCGCAGACTCCGCCCCCGCAGACGAAGGCTCGCAAGAAACCGTATACGACTGATCGTTGGGTAACCAAACATAGGTAGCGGGCATATCGCCATCAACCACTAGCGTCACCGGAGCGGCATCACCCGAAGGCTCCACGCTCACAACGCCATCAACAGCCTGCGCCACAAGCGCACCCGCAGCATCGCGCACAAACACATCAACAGCGCCATAAATCACACCCAGCTTCGCATCGGCGCACTCGCCCTCAGACAGCATCTCGACACCAGCAGCATCCAGTGCGATCATCCATGCGAAATACGTCTCAGCCGAATGTGCTCCAAACAGCGCCTTCTCGTTCGTCCCGTGCGTTACGAAGTAGGAAAACACATCCCAATACGCATCGAGCGACTCCGAAAGAAGCTTGGCCATGGATGTGCCATCCTCGGCAAGATAGCCCGCAAACATGCGGAAATACTCATGGAACGTCATACCCTTCGCATTGTGCTCCCATGTATAGGCGCCTTCGAGATCACCGGTAAGATCCAGCACTGCTTGCATAAACGCGCTTGTCTCGTAAATGGCACCAGGAAATGCCGGCATGCCCATACCGCCGGAGAAGAAGCGGAAAAGCTCGTCGACCGTCGAGATCAGCGCCCGCCAATCCTGCGGCGCCGTGGTCTTCGACGGCAGATAGAAAGTCTCGCCGTACACGGAAAAGCCCCACTGGCTCAACGGCACTTTCGGCACGAAGTCCTCGGGGTTCACGAAATTGAAGATGTTCGAATAGGCATCGCCCTGTCCATCGGTCAGCCTAACGGTAGCAGGGGTTGCAAACGTATAGGCGTAGACGCGATCCTTGGTGAACGAAAGAGCCTCGCAATTTCCGCCATTCAGCTCAGCAGCCAGAATGTTCGCAACAGCCGCACCTCGGCTATGGCCGGTCACCAACACCTTTGCGGTTGAGGTATCAATATCGTTTTCGGCAACGTAGCGAGCGAAGGCCCCGAGAAGCTCCTCTTCGGCAAGCTTAAAGCCTTCATGATGAACAACGGAGTCGTACGCACCCGCCGCCGAATCGGCAACATTGGCGTTCGACTTCCACTCGATATTGGTGGGAGTTCCGCGAACGACAATCGCAACAAGGTCAACCTCTTCCCCATTGCCATCCGCAATCCTCTTTGTCGCAAACGCGTAGGCAACCTTGTCGACACCCGTTGCGTAATCGGAATCGGTGTTCTTCACACGGTTCGCGTACGAGCTTGCATCAATTCGGGAGAAGCCGAGATTTTCGAGAGACGCTGTGATGTACTTATAACCATTGCTTGCATCGTTTCGATAAGCCGCATATGAAAAGCCCATAGCAGCAACGGAAAGCTTGCTGTTGTACTGGGAAGACGGCGCGTTAAACCAGTCGTCGCTCCAGTAGACATCGTAGGTCGTCTCGTAAAGGTTCTTCTTGTCCTTGAGCTCGGAAGAAAGGCTGAGGGCAAAGAGGCCCTCGTCGGGGTTGGGACCCTCCTCGCCAAAGATAAGGCCACCAGCAAAACCAACGTCACTCGACTCATCTGCAAACGCGGAAGAAGCTGGCGCCATCAAAAGCAATGCGAACGCAAGCATCAGCAACAGGACACAACACGCAATTGCCGAAAACCCCAGCGTAACGCGTTCCTTCGCTGCTTCCCATTTGCACATCATCGCATCGCCTCCCGCCCATGTTGCCGCCATCCCACATGCGGC
>JAFYTB010000158.1 GCA_017559045.1 Eggerthellaceae bacterium
AGCAGGGCATAAGCCGGAAACCAACCGACGATCACAAACAGAATCGCCCCAAACACCGGAGGGCCGTCAAACAGCACCGCAATCATGACAACAAACGCCAATGCAAATGCAGTTAACCCCAGCATGAGGCGACCATGGCGATCATTATCGTCAGATTTAATTTCACCAGCGCCTTCGTCAGCGCGAAACCGATCCCGAACCTCCTCGTAAGATCCCACCATCATGCGCAGCTCGTCAGAAGAAGACGCAGGCGAAACACCCAAAGAGTCGCACGCGGAAAGAGATCCCGGAGCAGAGCGCCAGCAATAGACGGCGTTATCACCCTCGATATCGGGATCACCGAAAAAGACACCAAACTGGCTCGAATAGCCACTTAGCATGCATTCTCCAGCGTGCGGTAGAAGCAGGTCTACGCACCCGTATGACAAGCGGGACCCGCGGGCTCCACGATGGCAAGCAGGGTATCCGCATCGCAGTCGTAGCGCAGCTCGACAAGCTTCTGGGTGTTTCCGCTAGTGGCGCCCTTATGCCAGATCTCCTGACGGCTGCGCGACCAGAACACCGTATCGCCCGTCTCAAACGAAAGGCGCAACGACTCCTCGTTCATCCACGCCATCATGAGAACATCCTTCGTCTCAGCGTCCTGCACGATGCAGGGAATGAGGCCGTCGGCGTTGTACTTGAGTTCGGGAAGCATAGTTCGCTCTTTCTCGAGAAAATGAAACAAGGGCGGGCGCCGGCGCATCGCCTGGCGCACCGCCCTGCAGAATCTACAGTCTTACGGGAATACCCTGCGCACGCATGTATTCCTTAACCTCACGAACGGTCAGCTCGCCAAAGTGGAACACGCTTGCGGCAAGAACGGCATCCGCCTCACCCTCGAGAATGCCCTGGGCGAAATGCTCGATATTGCCGACGCCACCAGAAGCGATAACGGGAATATCGACCGCGCGAGCAATAGTGCGCGTCAGGTGGCAATCAAAACCATCGCGGCTGCCATCGCGGTCCATGCTGGTGAGCAGAATCTCGCCTGCGCCACGACGTGCGGCCTCAACGGCCCACTCAACCGCGTCGATGCCCGTCGCCTTTCGACCACCGGCAACGTAGACTTCCCACTTGTTGGGATTGCCCGCAACGCTCTTAGCATCGATAGCGCACACAACGGCCTGCGTGCCGAAAGCGGCAGCCGCAAGGGTCAGCAGCTCGGGATTGGCGATAGCGGCGGAATTGACGGAAACCTTGTCGGCACCTGCGGCGATCATCTTGCGCATGTCGGCAACGGTACGGAAACCACCGCCCACGCAGTACGGAAGATGAAGCTGCTCGCTTGCGCGACTTGCGAGATCGATGGTGGTGGCACGATCGTCGCTCGTGGCCGTGATGTCAAGGAAGATAACCTCGTCGGCCTTCTGCTCGTCATAGCGCTGAGCCAGCTCGATGGGATCGCCCGCATCACGCAGGTTCACGAAGTTGACGCCCTTGACGACACGGCCGTCCTTGACGTCCATGCAGGGAATAACTCTCTTAGTAAGCATTGTCGTCCTTCCGCTGTGTCACTTAAGGGACGGAGTTAGCTGACAGGCGGATCCGCTCGTAGCTACTGTCACATTTTCGCGAAAATGCGACAGTAGCTACGAGCGCATCTGTCGCCCCGTCCCCAAACTGACACATTAAGCAAGCTTGCAAGCTGCGACGCCTTCGGCGACGCCCAGCGTTCCTTCATAAATAGCGCGACCGGTGATCACACCTTCGATGCAGTGAGCAACCGGAGCCAAGCGCTCAATATCGGCCACGCTCGCAACGCCACCAGAAGCGATGACGGGATAGCCAAACGCTGCA
>JAFYTB010000159.1 GCA_017559045.1 Eggerthellaceae bacterium
AGAAAAAAATAAATACTGTGTAACATATTGTTTTTATTGACTGGAAATGATTTTCCAAGGGGCTTCTCCGCCGTTTTTCAACGTAGAAAGCACCTTTGCAAAGCTGGGGAGAAAAAAAGAGGAGAAAGAAGATGTGTAAAAATGCAACAAATGGCAGGAGCGTAAAAATGCTTGTGTGGAATTGCCCTGCGAAAATAAGCTAATTAAATCATTGTGATAGGTAACATAGTTGCAAAAATGCACAGTTTTGAGAACGCCGGATATTTAGGGGAAAACGAGTAGAAAAATATTAAATCTAGTAAAATCAATATGATGTAAACTTTGGCACGGTTCATGCATAAAAGAGTGCGAAGTCAACACGAAAGGCCGCATGCCTTTCAGAAATACACATTACCCACTTTATTTTGGAGGAATCCATGTCCCAGTGCTGTGCCTGTCTCTCCCCTCAGGAAGATCGCATCATCAACAAAAAGGTCAATCGTGAAGGCCGTGAACGCATCTACAAGATTCTTGAACGCATCCAGTTCACCGTTCCCCACGTCGACGTTGAACGCGCCAAGTTCTTCACTGAATCCATGATGACCACCGAAGGTGAGCTTCTGACTCTCCGCTGGGCCAAGGCTCTGAAGAACGTGGCCGAAAAGATCACCGTGTACATCACTCCCGACCAGCTCCTCGCTGGCCGCGTCGGTAAGCTCGGCCGCTACGGCATCCTGTATCCTGAAATCGACGGCGACTTCTACCGCGAAGTGCTGGCTGACCTCGACAAGCGCGAAAAGTCTCCCTTCATCATCTCCCCCGAAGACAAGCGCGTGGTCATGGAAGAAATCGCTCCCTACTGGGAAGGCAAGACCTACCATGAACATCTGAACAAGGTCATCCCCGCTGAGATCCGCGGCGTCACCTACCACGACGAACGCGGCCTCAAGTCCAAGTTCGTGGTGTCTGAAACTTCTTCTTATCGTTCCGCTCTCCAGTGGGTTCCGGACTACGAGAAGGTGCTGAAGCGCGGCTTCATCGATATCCAGAACGAAGCCAAGGAACGCCTCGCCGCTCTTGACCTCACCAATTCCACCGACCTGTGGGACAAGAAGCCTTTCTACGAAGCCATGATCATCGTGTGCGACGCCATCATGATCTGGTCCAAGCGTCATGCCGACCTTGCTCGCAAGCTCGCTGCTGAAGAAGCCGATGAAGTTCGCAAGGCTGAACTCCTCCGCATGGCTGAGATCTGCGAACACGTTCCTGCTTACCCCGCCCGCAACTTCCGTGAAGCTGTGCAGTGCCAGTGGTTCGTGCAGATGTTCTCCCGCATCGAACAGAAGGCCAGCGCCATCATCTCCAACGGTCGTATGGACCAGTACCTCTTCCCCTACTATCAGAAGGACCTCGAAGAAGGTACCCTTACTCGTGATGAGGCTCGTGAACTTCTTGAATGCATGTGGGTCGACATGGCTCAGTTCATCGACCTTTACATCAACCCCACCGGCAATGAATTCCAGGAAGGCTATGCTCACTGGGAAGCTGTGACCATCGGCGGCCAGACTCCCGACGGTGAAGACGCTACCAACGATCTTTCCTACCTCTTCCTCGAATCCAAGCGCGACTTCCCCCTGAACTACCCCGACCTTGCCACTCGTATCCACTCTCGTACTCCTGAACGCTTCCTGTACGAAGTGGCCCTCACCGTGAAGGACGGCTCCGGCTTCCCCAAGCTCATCAATGACGAAGAAGTCGTGTTCCTGAACACCGTCAAGGGTTGCCCCATCAACGAAGCTCTCGACTACGCTGTTTCCGGTTGCACCGAGACCCGTCACCCCAACCGTGATACCTATACCTCCGGCTGCGTGTATGTGAACTTCGGCGCTGCTCTCGAAATGCTGATGTACAACGGTCGCCTCATGCACTACGGCGACGAACTCATCGGCCTTGAAACCGGCGACGTCACTAAGATGGAAACCTGGGAAGAATTCTACGAAGCCTATAAGAAGCAGCACAACAACCTGCTCCACAAGGCTTTCCAGCAGCAGCACATCGTGGACCGTCTGCGTCCCGAACACTTTGCCGCTCCTCTGTCTTCCTGCCTGCATAACCTCTGCATGGAAAGCGCCCTCGACCTGCATACTCACAAGATCCCCGGCGGCGTTGACTACTCCTACTTCGAATTCCTCGGCTACGCCACCGTCACCGACTCCCTGGCCGCCATCAAGAAGCTGGTGTTCGATGAAAAGAAGCTCACCATGCAGGAAGTGCTCGAAGCTCTGAAGGCTGACTTCGTGGGCTACGAACCTATCCAGGAAATGCTGAAGTCCGCTCCTCGTTACGGTAACAATGATCCTTATGCCGACGCTATCGCTAAGGACGTCGACCGCTTCACTCAGGTTGAAGCTGCCAAGAGCACCAAGGAACGCGGCGTGTGGGTTGACGTGCGCTATGTGCCGATCACCTCTCACGTTCCCTTCGGTAAGATCCTGTCCGCTTCTGCCAACGGCCGTAAGGCTTGGACCGCTCTCTCTGACGGTACCTCCGCTTCTCACGGCGCTGACCAGCAGGGCCCGACCGCCGTTCTGCTTTCCAACT
>JAFYTB010000160.1 GCA_017559045.1 Eggerthellaceae bacterium
GCTCCTTAAACGCCCCCTCTTCGCGAACGCCTGCCTTACCTCGGCAGGCACTGCGACATTGGCAATTGGATCCCTCGCGCTTTCCTCGGTACCGCTTCTGGCCGTCGCAACCATCATGATGAGCATTGGCAATGCCTACCTCATGCTCTCGTGGGGAAAACTTTGGACAGAACTCGAAGCCAAGGAAGTCATCCGATGCCTTCTCGTATCCTGCATCCTGTCCCACATTCTATCCGGATTCATCCTGCTTCTTCCCTCCGAAGCCATCGCAGCAATCGTAACGACCCTGCCTATCCTCGCTGTTTTCAAGCTTCTGGCAAACCGCCCCTGCTGCACACAGGAAAGCAAACCAGCCCTCGAACCCAATAACTCCCGCCTCTCGGCAGCAAGGCTGTTTATCGCCATTGCGGTTATCTCTCTTCTGCTCGGCCTCGCCCAGGCTCTTGCCAGCCACTACGAAGCGCCTTCTCCTCTCATGAGGGAGGGATGCATGGCGGTCTCATTCCTGGCTATCCTGGCGGTTTCCTGCACGCCATCCCACGACGCGCCCTTCATCGTCAAGGTCTACCGCTCCATGTTTGTCTGCTTGATCGTCGGATTTTTGGGCTTCTCCGTTGCCCCGCCATCCCTGCATTGGATTCCCGTTTCCGTCATCACCTGCGGCGCACCCATTCTTGAACAACTTGTTTGGGTGACCCACCCCGAAGTAACACTCAGCCTCGGAAATAAGCGCCTCTCCATTTTCGGATGGGCAACAGCCTGCGTGCACATTTTCGCGACCATCGGTTTTATCGGAAGCGACTCAATGATCTCCAGTTTCAACGGCCCCGGCCCTTTGCTTGACTCCATCGTGTGCGACATCGGCATATTGGCCCTGGTTCTACTCACGCTCTACACCTTCAAGGAAAAGGATTTCTTGAACGCTCTTCCCGCCAAAAACTGCTCTCTGGAAATCAATCCGGAAAGCGTTCCTCATGCAACGGGCAGCGTGGCCGAAGACGACGATATCGCCAAAGGCCCCCGATACGATGCTTGCAGGCTTTTGGCGGAACAATACGGCCTATCGGGAAGAGAGCTCGAAGTCTTGGAGCAGCTCGCTGCAGGGCAAACCGTTCCGCTTGCAGCCAAGAAGCTTCTCGTATCCCAATCAACGGTTAAGACGCACATTCGTCATGTGTACGAAAAAATGGGGATCCATACGCGCCAAGAGCTTCATGACAAGATCTTAGACCTCGAGGTTCAGCACTAGCACCGGTTCCGCAGTCGAGGTTCAACACTAGCGCCGGCTATACGACACATGCTCCATAGCACCCGTCGTATAGCGCCTACCCCTCAGCAAACGCGCTCCCATGCCGAGCACACTCCCCCAGCAAAAGAACGGACATTGCCCGCAAATACCCGTTTCGGACGATGTTTCACCCCCTCGTTTTGAACGATTATCTCGTGGTGTCAAAACGGAGGAGGAGCTTTGGAAAAGCTTCATAACAACGAGCCGACATCGAAGATCGGCTTTTGCCTAGTTGAATCCTTTTGGAGACTAGCGCAGGATCACAATTTCGGAAAGATTACCGTGAAGATGGTCGTGAGCGAAGCTGGATGCAGCCGTGGTTCGTTCTACTATCATTTCACCGACATAAACCATCTGGCTTGCGCGGCACTTAAGAACGAGTTGATCCTGAGTGGGGCCATCCCCCGAGTCTTGCTCGGAATAATCGCAAACGACAGCGAGATGACAGATCTCTCCGACAACGGCCTCCATATGCGCCGAGTCAAGCTCGCCGTTCAGCAATGGCCAGTTGATATCTTCTTCGAAGCATTCGCGTCGTCCAATTTGGCTATTTGGCAATATCTGCTCAGCAAGGACGCCGATTCCTTCACAGACGAAACGCTGACCATCCTCGATTTTCTCACTGCGGGAATGAGCAGCTTTGTCAGACCGCAGCTTCAAAGCACATCCGAAGACGGCACGCGCTGCGCCACGTCCGCATATCTAAGGGAAGTCTTCAACACCATTGCCCAACAAACCTGTGAAGCTCAAGATACGCCCTTGGAGCAGTTCCACGAGCGCCTGAACAATCTTCGTGCAATGGGATGGGTTCCCGCCGCGGTGTAAGACAAGCGGGGAAATTAAGAAGGCGGGCTTTGCGGCGCCCTTTCGATCCCGAACAAAAAGACACCGCAATAGAGCCACAAGACGCCACCATTAACGCGAATCGCAACAGCAGCTGACGGTTCCTTGGGGAAAAGGTTTCACCGTCTGCGGGGTAAGGAGGGATCCGAGCACCCCGACAGGCTTTCATGCGTTTCGCGACTCTTATATGACGCGCCAGGGAATGAACGTGATCGAAAGCGTTCCCTCTCTGGCGCGAGCTCTTTGAGCTTCACTCAGCAATACTTCGCAACACAAAAGGGCTTATTGCTAAAAGCTCGCCCACGATCATGGGGGTCGTGGGCGAGCTAGAGGTCGGTCTAACTTAGCAGACCTTGCCTTTGGCATCCCTTAAGCCAAAGGCTTGCCAGAACGTACCTCCGCACGAAGCAGGAGATAAGTGCAAAGCGAGTTTGTTTACTTCTTCAGGGCAACCGGAGCGCCGAAGATGAAGAAGTGAACGAACGGGAGCAGCAGGCCGGTAGCCATCATCGGCAGAGCGTATGCGGTCTTGTTGAAGCCGTCGATAACCAGCGGGCAGACGATACATGCGACAGCCAGGAAGGCAACGATGACGAGCATGACTGCGAACGGAACCATGCCGTTGTCGGTCTCGCCGCCAGCCTCAGCCATGAGCTCGTCCATGGAC
>JAFYTB010000161.1 GCA_017559045.1 Eggerthellaceae bacterium
GAGGAAGAACTTCACAATCCACCAGATGATGGCGATGCCGACAACAAAGATAATCGAGAGGATAAATACCACGATACCGACTGCGCGTGCAGCATCGACACCCAGACCAAAGCCCGAGGCGCAGACGCGCCACCAAGTGCCGATCAGACCTAATTTGTTGCTCATAGAGTTGTTGTTTTTGGGGTTAGTATTCTGTTAATAATGAATCTCTTCGTAAACGCGGCCGTTGCGGTAGACGCGGCGTCGCGTGCCCATCATCATGAAGATCAGGATCGT
This sequence comes from Eggerthellaceae bacterium, assembly GCA_017559045.1. Classification (GTDB taxonomy): domain Bacteria; phylum Actinomycetota; class Coriobacteriia; order Coriobacteriales; family Eggerthellaceae; genus RGIG3135. Next base: position 277 of record JAFYTB010000161.1, read on the forward strand.
TCCGACCACGACAAGGATCTGGAAGATGATCTGGAAGACCAAGATAATCATGGCGATGGCCGAGATGATGCAGCCGATGATATAGACGATCGAGAAGATCGTGACATAGAGTCCCGTCGTAGCACCGAAGCTCTTGACATTGCGCCTTAGGGAGATGATGAGTCCCACGCCCAGCGTGCCCAGGAAGCTGACTAGGCCGACGATATCCATCAGAATGGTGTTTCCCATGCCGGCACCTGCGACGATGAAGATGCAGATGACGAATACCGGCACGCAAAGCGCCAAGCTCCATGCGGCGGGCTTCAGGCTGATCTGCTTCGGCTTTCCGGTCTCCTCGTCGATCTCGTCCTTAAAGAGCACACGCCCATAGATGCGGAGGCTGGCCACCTGCGCTGCCACCATCGCGGCGAAGGGGAAGAGGCGGAAGAGCGACCCGAAGAAGCCGTAGCGTTCGTACTCGCACCACCAGAACATGTCGGTGCCAAATTTGATGTATCCGAAGATCTCGATCAGCGAGAAGATCAGAATCGCGGCGGGCAGGATCGCCAGCAGGAGCGGACGCAACGACTCCATTCCTGCAAAGAGATAGAGCACGGCCACGAGAGCTGCTGCACCCATCACGATCAGCATGAGCCACAGGGCACGCGAGGTGCCGTAGAAGCGGCCGCCGAACTCACGGAGCTGTTTGCTATCGCCACGGATCATGAAGTCGAGCTCCTTGGCGTCCTTGCGACGATCGAACTGCACTTCGCTCATCTTTACGCCGTAGTACTTGCCCTCGTGCTCGAAGACATAGCGGTAGCCCTGCATGAAGTTGATGGGCTTGAATGTGTAGCCGCGCTCGAAGAATCGCTCGGGCTTATCGGTGTAGGCGTCGAAGCCGTTGTTGGTCTTGACCAGCTCCTTGCACTCCACGCCGCTGCCGCCCCAGGGATCGATCACGAGCTCCACCTCGCGCTCGCGGAGGGCCTTGTGGATCATCTTCGTGCGCTCCTCGTCGGTGAGATGCTTCTCCTCCGAAGCCTCGTCGGTCTGCTCCGTCTTATCCGCTTTCTCGGCTTTTTCTGCCTTGTCGGCCTTCACGGCTGAGAAGCTCGTCGTGCCGACCCATAGCAGCGCGAATAGTAGTAAGAGTCGTTTCATATATAATATAGGTTTAGTAGTTGGACGCGTTTCCTATCTACAAAATTAAAGAGCCCCCATTTCGAGAGCCCTTCATTGCATCAAAAACAACCCTTCAACGGGTAAAATAGCCCTATTCTGCCCGCTTTTGCTCCATTTGGTGGCGGTAGTCGTTGAACGAGCACCCCGTGGCACGCATGAAGACGCGGCGGAAGGTTGAGAGCGAATTGAAGCCGCACTGCTCGGCCAGCTCGACCATCGTCA
>JAFYTB010000162.1 GCA_017559045.1 Eggerthellaceae bacterium
CATTTTCGCGAAAATGTGACAGCAGCTACGAGCCCATCCGTCACCCAACCCCGCCCCTAAAGCGACACACCCCCGTCACGCCTGGGCTACAGGCTGGTCACAGATGCCATTTGACCCCATAAATGTGCGCGAAACATGGTTAAGTAAGTACTTGGCATGCGATATCAGGTTTGTCGCCTAAGCAAACTTGACAACAGCTGACTTAGATTTTATTCTGCTAATCAATATCAGTCGATTTAACACTCATGCTGTAAATCAATTTGAAAGCGAGGCACTTTTATGGCAAAGATTCTCGGCATCGACCTTGGTACCACCAACTCCGCCATGGCCATCATGGAGGGCTCCGAGCCCGAAATCCTGGTCAACGCTGAAGGCGATCGCACCACTCCTTCCGTTGAGGGCTTCCGCAAGGACGGCGAGCGTGTTGTTGGCAAGGCTGCTAAGAACCAGGCAGTTACCAACCCTGAGAACACCGTTTCCTCCGTTAAGCGCTTCATCGGCCGCTCCTTCGCTGAGACGGGCGACGAGCAGAAGACCATCAGCTATCGCGTGAAGTCCGGCAAGGACGGCCGCGCTGTCATCGACATCGAGGGCAAGGATTACACCCCCGAGGAGATCTCCGCTATGGTTCTGCAGAAGCTGAAGTCTGATGCAGAGAAGCAGGTCGGCCAGCCCATCACCCAGGCTGTCATTACCGTCCCCGCATACTTCAACGACGCTCAGCGTCAGGCTACCAAGGACGCTGGCAAGATCGCTGGCCTCGAGGTTCTGCGTATCATCAACGAGCCCACCGCAGCTGCTCTGGCTTACGGCATGGACAAGGAGAATGATCAGAAGATCATGATCTACGACCTGGGCGGCGGCACCTTCGACGTTTCCATCCTCGAGCTTGGCGACGGCGTCTTCGAGGTTGCCTCTACCGCTGGCGACAACCGCCTCGGTGGTGACGACTGGGATCAGCGCGTGATCGATTGGCTCGCCAACAAGTTCCAGGCTGAGAACGGCATCGATCTTCGCGGCGACAAGATGGCTCTGCAGCGCCTGAAGGAGGCTGCTGAGAAGGCAAAGATGGAGCTCTCCTCCACCACCCAGACCAACATCAACCTGCCCTTCATCACGGCAGATTCCACTGGCCCGAAGCACCTCGACTACACGCTGACCCGTGCTGAGTTCGAGCGCATCACCAAGGATCTGCTCGATCGCTGCCGCAAGCCTGTCGAGCAGGCTCTGCGCGACGCGGGCCTTTCCGCTGGTGAGATCGACGAGGTCATCCTCGTTGGTGGCTCCACTCGTATGCCGGCTGTTCAGGAGCTCGTCAAGACCATGACTGGCAAGAACCCGAACATGTCCGTTAACCCGGACGAGGTTGTTGCTATGGGCGCTGCTGTTCAGGGTGGCGTGCTTGCTGGCGACGTTCAGGGCATCCTTCTTCTCGACGTTACCCCGCTTTCGCTGGGCGTCGAGACCATGGGCGGCGTGTTCACCAAGATGATCGAGCGCAACACCACCATCCCCACCCGTAAGACCGAGATTTACTCTACGGCTGCCGACAACCAGACTTCCGTTGAGGTCCACGTCCTGCAGGGCGAGCGTCCCATGGCTGCTGGCAACAAGACCCTCGGCCGCTTCCAGCTCTCCGGCATCCCGGCAGCACGCCGCGGTGTTCCGCAGATTGAGGTTACCTTCGACATCGACGCTAACGGCATCGTTAACGTTTCCGCTAAGGACCTCGGC
>JAFYTB010000163.1 GCA_017559045.1 Eggerthellaceae bacterium
AAAGCCAAGGGACCCATATCTTCTCCACTCCTCTCTCGAGCTTCTTCGCAGCCCTTTCCGGGCCCTTAGTTGGATTACCTGCAGATGAAATCTTCATCGCATAACTGATTTAGTTTATTCCTCTGCGCACAGATGGCAAGGAGAACCGCCTTTCGCCATACGAAAACCAGAGAGGGCTCCTGCGCAGCCAAAGCCCTTGGGCGGAACAGAAAGGTGCCCGAGCTCTACCTTGAGCGAAGCGAAGAGCCAGCAAGTCATCCCGCTTCTGCACTGCAACTCCATCTCGCAGCGCCCGCCGTGCTCTCGTCCTGATTCGTTTGTGCTTTCGTCGTGACTCACAGGCCATATATCAGGGCATTCGCGTATCATGGCAGGGAAACGACACCGCGACTTCGACGAGGTTATCCATGAATCAAGATCTTTCTGCCCCCGTGGCTGTAATCGGCGCCGGCTCCTTCGGAACGGCCATCGCCTGGCTGCTCTCCAGCGGCGGCGAAGACGTGAAGCTTTGGGCCTTCCTCGAGAAAGAAGCGCAGGCCATCAACGAGCAGAAGCGCAATCCCTCCTTTCTGTCGCATTGCGACCTCAACCGCGTCTGGGCAACCAATAACGTTGCCGAGGCCATCGAGGGATGCCGTGCCGTCATCATCGCAACGCCCTCCTTTGGCGTGATGAGCGTTGCCGAGCAAATGGCCGACACGCTGCCGCCCGACACCCCCGTCCTCATCCTGTCGAAGGGCCTCGACCTTTCCGGCGAACGCCCGCTCATCGATGCCGTCGCTGCCGTCATTGGCGGAAAGAACCGCCTTGCCGTGCTTTCCGGCCCCAATCATGCTGAAGAGCTTTCGAAGGGCGCCCTTGCTGGCGCCGTTATCGCCAGCGAAGACCTCGCCTGCGCCGTCTTCTTCCAGAAGCTTCTGGCACGCGACTTCTTCCGCCTGTACGCAAGCGACGACCCGCTGGGCGTAAGCCTGTGCGGTGCCGCAAAGAATGTCATCGCCATCGCCTGCGGTATCGCACGCGGCGCCGACTTCGGCGACAACACCGTTGCGCTCCTCATGACGCGCGGCCTCGCCGAGATCACCCGCCTCGTTGAGGCATGCGGCGGCAAGCACGAGACCTGCTTGGGTCTCGCCGGCGTAGGCGACCTCATCGTCACCTGCGGCTCCACCCACTCGCGCAACGGCATGTACGGCGAGGCATTCTCCCGCGAGGGCATCAGCGTTGCTGATTACGAAGAGCGCCGCCACATGGTCGTCGAGGGCGCACATGCCATCGAGCCCATGATCAAGCTGGCCGAGGCCCATGGCGTCGAACTGCCCATCACCTGCGCCGTTCGCGACCTGCTCGCAGGAAACATCACGCTTGAAGCCGTCTCCGCCGCCCTTATGGAGCGCGATCTCAAAGCAGAAATGAGCCGATAACCGTCCGTAGGAAGTACCTATGAGCAAAACAACCGGATTTTTCGCCAGGCTCGCCGCCTCGGCCCTCAGCATCGCCCTTGCCACCACCATGCTCGCTGGATGCGGAGGCCAGACAAGCGCCCCTGAGGCCGACCAGAGCGAGCAGGCGGAATCGGTTGTCCAGCAGGACATCGTCGTTTTGTTCACCAACGACGTCCACTGCAGCATCGATGGCGACATCGGCTATGCCGGCCTTGCCGCTTATCGTGATCGCATGCTCGAGCGAACCGACAACGTCACGCTTGTCGACATCGGCGACGCCACCCAGGGCAACGTTCTCGGCACCATCTCCGAAGGCCAGGTCATCATCGACATCATGAACGAGGTCGGATACGACCTCGCCGTGCCTGGCAACCATGATTTCGATTACGGCATGCCGCGCCTCGGTGCGCTCATCTCGAACGCCCAGGCAGACTACCTTGCCTGCAACATTACCTACACCGGCAGCGGCATCAACCAGCTCTCCGCAATCGAGCCTTACAAGATTATCGAGTACGACAACATCAAGGTCGCCTTTATCGGCATCGTCACCCCGCTGAGCACCACCTCGTCGTCGCCCGCCTACTTCATGGAAAATGGCGAGTACGTGTATGACTTTGCTGGCGAAAACGGGGGAATCGATCTCTTCAATTGCGTGCAGGGCTATGTTGACGAGTGTCGCGAAGCAGGCGCCGACTATGTCGTCGCACTCGCACACCTTGGCGACATGGAAGAATCCGCTCCGATGTCCTCCCTCGACCTCATCCATAACACCGAAGGCATCGATGTCGTCCTTGATGCCCACGCTCACAACATAATCCCCTGCCAAATCGAAGAAAACCTCGTTGGCGACGAGGTGCTGCTCGCTTCAACCGGAGCAAAGCTCGAAAACATCGGCCAGCTCACCATCACCGCCGAAGGCGAGATGACCGTCGGCCTCATCTCGGGCTACCCCTATAAGAACTCCGATGTCGAATCCTTCGTCGAGCGCGAATCTTCCACATACCAGTCCAAGCTCGGTGAGGTAGTTGCGACCTCCGACACTCCCCTCACCATCAGCAACGAAAGCGGCATTCGCCTCGTCCGCATTCGCGAAACCGCTATCGGAAACTTCTGCGCAGACGCCTTCCGCGCCATCTCAGGCGCACAGATAGCCCTCGTCAATGGCGGCGGCATTCGCGATAACCTGCCCTCCGGCGACATCATCTTCGCCGACGTCATTGCGGTGCATCCCTTCGGCAATACCCTCTGCATGGTTGAAGCAACTGGCCAGGAAATCATCGACGCCCTGGAGATGGCCAGCAGGTTTACTGAGGCCGAAATGAGCGATGGCGAATCCGCCATCGGCGAAAACGGCGGATTCCTACAGGTATCGGGCCTGCGCTACACCATCGACACTTCCATAGAGAGCAGCGTCGTGGTCGACGAGAATGGCAAGTTTGTTGAAATCGCGGGCGAACGCCGCGTCAAGAACGTCAGAATCGAGAGCACCTCGGGTGCTTTCGAACCGATCGATCCCGAAGCTATCTACACGGTTGCCTCCCATAACTTCCTCATCAAGGAAGGCGGCGACGGCATGACGATCTTCATGGATAACAAGCTGCTTATCGACGAGGCTATCCTCGATTACCAGGTGCTCATTACCTATATCGTCGACTACCTGCAAGGCGACCTGAGCGATAAGTACTCCACGACCGACAACCGCATCACTGTCCATAACGGACCGATGACCAGCGGCCACTAGCGCATCGAAAGACCACTCGAAGCAAACCCGTAGACAAAAACTTCGGGCCTCTGCAGATCTTGAACTGCAGAGGCCCGAATCGTTTGGTGGTCTGTAATGAGATTGACGACCGACTTTACGCGTTATTTCTCGTACTGACGAACCAGTGCGTCAAGCACACCGGAAAGGGAAAGGCCCGCGGCCTTGCAGGCAGCCGGGAACAGGGAGTGCTCAGTCATACCGGGCGACACGTCGAGCTCGAAGACGCGAGCCTGCGCGCCATCCCAAATCATATCGACGCGGCCAAGGTCGCGCACGTCATAAGCGCGATACACCTCAAGCGCCGCACGCTCGATTTCCGCGCGCATGGCCTGAGCAGTTGCCTCATCGGAAGAAAGGGAAGCCAAACGAACCGGCGCATGATACTCGACATCGCCATGGTTCATGCGAGCCTCAGCGTCGAAGAACTGGCCCTTGGCAACGATCTCGACCGGCGGCAGCGCATAGGCATCCCAGCCCGTACCAAGAATGGAAACGGAAAGCTCAACGCCCTCGACCCACTGCTCAACAACAACGGCCTCATCGTAGGAAAGCGCATCCAGAATAGCCTCGCCCACATCCTCGGGCTTATCAACGCGATGAACACCCAGAGCCGAACCGCCATGAGCGGGCTTCACGCAAACGGGGTAACCGCCGATGACGCGCTCCTCAATGAGATCGAGCGCGGTTGCAGCACCCATGTCCTTGAAGGCATCACGAGCAACGTAGATGCCCTGCGGCCAGGAAGCAAGCGGCTCCTCGCCCGTCAGCATCCAGTACTTGGCAAGCGTGGAGTGCATAGCATCCTTATTCCAAGAGCGGTGGCACACCGATGCGGGAGATCCGACATAGGGAACGCCCACGAACTCGAGCAGGCTCTGAATGGTTCCGTCCTCGCCGTGCTTACCGTGCAGGGCAATATAGGCAACGTCGGGTCGCTCGCTACGCAGAGTGGGCACCAGATCCTTCGTAGTATCGAGCGCAATAACCCTGTGGCCAGCCTCCTCAAGCGCAGCGCACACCTGCTTGCCACTTGCCAGCGAGGCCTGACGCTCGAAGGACTTGCCACCCATCAAAACTGCAACCTTCATCGACATGGTTTATCTCCTATCAACAATGTGGGTTCACACAATTGGCAAAGTCAGCGGGCCTATTAGCATCCCGCGGCGTCGACGGATTCCTCCGCCTCGTCAGATCGAGCGGGGTTCAAGGCTCCCGCTTCGAGGAAGGCACGATACAGCTCGAGCCTATTCTCAATTACCAGCGCCAGACGGCGAATAGCCTCGGTGATGTTCTCAGGCGATTCGTAGCTGAAGTTAACACGCAAGCAATTCCTACCCGTCTTGCCATCGGGATAGAACGCAGTGCCCGGGCAGAACGTAACGCCCGCCTCAAGCGCCTCAGCCAGCATGGAATCGGTGTTCACGTACTCAGGCAAGGTGATCCACAGGAAGAAGCCGCCCTCGGGGTGCGTCCACTTCGCCTCCGGCGGGAAATACTCCTCAAGTGCGGCCAGCATGGCGTCGCGACGCTCGCCATACGTGCGAATGAACTTCTGCAGCGTGCGCTGCCACGGCGTATCAGTGAAGTAGTGCTCCACCACAACCTGGTCAAACGAGCTGCCGCACAGGTCACCGCCCTGCTTAACCAAGTTGATCTTGGCCAAAACATACTTAGGAGCAGCAATCCAGCCGGTACGCAGACCGGGAGCAAACATCTTGGAGATGGTGCCCAGATACACAACCCTGTCGTCCATCGCCTTGAGCGGAATCATATGTCCGCCCTCATAACGAAGGCGACCGTAGGGATCGTCCTCGATGACCATGAAGTCATATTCGTCGGCCAGCTCAAGGAGACGCTTACGACGGGGCATGGTCATGGTGACACCCGCCGGGTTCTGGAAGTTCGGAATCACGTAGCAGAACTTCAAGCGAGGATTGCCCTTGCCGATGCGCTTGAGCTCTTCCTCGAGAAGGTCCATCCTCATGCCCTCTTCATCGAGCTCGATGCATCGAATGTCGGGCTCATATGCCGAGAAAGCCTGAAGAGCACCCAGATAGGTGGGGCCTTCAGCAAGGATGATGTCGCCGGGATCAATAAAGGCACGAGCGATGAGATCAAGCGCCTGCTGCGCGCCGGAAGTGATAAGGATCTCCTCGGGCTTCACGCGCACGCCGATGTCGCGCAGGACATCGCAGAATACCTGCTTGGTAGCCACGCGGCCGTCGGTGCTGCCGTACTGCAAAGCCACGGAACGCTGATCCTCAAGAGCGGAACGCGTTGCCTTGCGGATTGCCGTAGCGGGCAGAAGGGAAACATCGGGCATGCCACCCGAAAGCGAGATGATGTCGGGGCGAACCGCCGCTGCGAACAAGTCGCGCACGGCGCTTGAACGCATTTTCGTAACACGCGTTGCCACCTTGTGCGCAACCTGATCGAAGGTGATGTGAGCTGTTGCCATAGACTAGTCAGCCATCCTTTCGTTCAGAAACGCCAGAGCCATTTTGAGCGCAGAAAGCGCCACTAAATCGTCCGTGTAGTTTACTTCAATGCGGGCAAGGCCTTTTTTCTCGTCCAGCCATTCGGTAGTTCCTACCAGTGCAATGTCCGCTGGCGTTGCCGCATCCATCACTTGCCCGTGAATAATGAGGTGCTCGAGCAGGTGGGGCACTGATGTTCCCACCAAAACGTCGCCAAATCGCGGTCCAACATCATTGACGCACGCATGGTCGACTAACCCGGGAAACGCCTGCGAAGCCGCTTGGGCTAATGCGCTCGAAACGTAGCGCGGAAAGCCTTCGGACACCCTGACGAGAATCGAGATGCGATCCTTCTTAACGGAGATGCGCTCAGCGACAACGGGCTTGGCCATGCGCTCGCCTATGCGCCCATCGG
>JAFYTB010000164.1 GCA_017559045.1 Eggerthellaceae bacterium
CGAAGCGTAAGCTCGGGATACCACGAATCCGATTTGAACCATTCGGGCTCAGTACGCTCAAGATAGGTGGCAGCAGGCAGGACGAGGTCGGCAAGCTGGGCGGTTTCGCTGAGATAAGGGTCGATAACGGCAAGGTAGCCGATCTTCTCAAAGGCTGCCGTCGTAACGCTCGGCTGAGGCTGCGTAACAATAGGGTTAGCGCCCTGCACAATGCAAACTTCGACCTTGCCCTCGTGCATCATCCTCAAGGCATCGGGCGTGGAAAGCAGACCCTGTCCTCCGAACAGCAGCGGATACTTAGATTCCTCGGGGTTATACGGAGGAACATGGAACATCATCGTCGGATGATCAGGCTCCCAACCAGGAACCATACGCTCAATGAAAGTGAATCCGGGGTTACGCGGAGGACTTTTGGGCGTATAGAGGTCGCAGCCCGGCTTATCGAGGTGACCGGTGATCGCACGGAGAATGGCAACCGCACGCGTGGTCTGGGTCACGTTAACACGACCCTCCAGACCATGGCCGGTTGTGATGGAGGCGCGCTCAGTACTTGCATATTCGCGAGCAAGATCACAAATAACCTGAGCAGGTACGCCGCAAATGCCCTCTGCCCATTCCGGCGTATAGGCAATGCCGAGGCGATTCTCTCCATTGACATGAGCCGTCAGGCGCGACAGACCAGGGTCGTTGGTGAACTCGTTGACAAACGCCCTATCCCAAAGTCCCTCGTTGCAAATAACGTAGATCATGCCAAGCATAAGCGCCAAGTCAGTGCCGGGTTCGACCTGAATGAACTGATCGGCATGAGCACCCAAGTGGAAATGAAGAGGATCGATGCAGATAAGCTTGGCGCCGCGCTCCTGGGCGTCGTAGATCTTTTTCAGGGCAGGTGCACAAGAAAAGGCGGGCTGCTTGCCCCAGAAGATCATCAGATCGACCTTTTCGTAATCGACGAACGACGGCATACCGCCATAGGTCATACCCTCAGCTACAGCACGCGGAACAAAACACTCGGAGGCTCCCATTCCGATCTCGGTGCCAATGCAGTGCGCAAGACGCTGGGTCATGTCGTAGGAAAAGCCCCATCCGCAAGCCTGACCGCGGATGAAGGAAACCGACCAAGAGCCGTGATTCTTCACGGCTTCAGTGATACGGGAAGCAAGCTCAGAATAAGCCTCATCCCAAGAGATACGCTCGAAACGAGCCTCATCAGAACGATGCCCACGCAATTCAGAACCACGCACGCCAACGCGACGCATGGGGTAGGTCACACGGCGCGGATCATGTGCAATCTGGGGCGATGCAAGACCCTTGGAACACAGCGCACCATTCGTACGCTTGTTGCCCTTTGCACCACGCGCGCGAAGCACCTGGCCATCCTTGACATCAACGAACATCGGACAGGTGTTATGGCATCCACCACACACTGTGGGAATAGTCGTTACTCCTACGTCCTTGCTTTCCATGACAACCCCCTAATGGTCGAGAAAGCCGTTTGGTACAGAAAAACGTGCTTTCATAATCCCAGATATTCTGAGTGTGTCAAGAAACTCAAGATTTACCGCGAAAGGACCTCTGTCCTTGTTGCGATACGCTGAGCCAACGCTGGCGAGTGCGAGACAAAAATCAAGCCCATGCCTCGCTCATCAATCTCTTCAAGTAAAAATGCCCAGATCTGCGCCTGAGTAAGCGCATCAAGCATGGTAGTCATTTCATCCGCAATGAGATATTTGGGGTTTGCCAAAAGGGCGCGGGCAACGCAAAAGCGCTGCAGCTCTCCGCCCGAAAGCTCATGCGGGTAGCGCGAGAGCCATTCGGAGCGAATTCCCAAGCCTTCCATGAGGCGAAGAACCTCCGAGTTTTCCAGCAAGCTACCGCCCTTGCAGGAAACAGGCTCGGCCAATGTATCGCGCATGCGCATACGCGGATCAACAGCAAGTTCGGGGTGCTGAAGAATAAGCTGAACGGGAGAAAGACCCTTTTCAGGAAGCGGGCTTCCGTCAACAAGCACCTTTCCATCCAACGGCTTCTCATAGCCGGCGAGTATGCGGCAAAACGTCGTCTTGCCGAAGCCCGAAGGCGCACGCAGCTCAACGCGCTCCCCTGCCTCAACCGTCAAGGAATAGGAGTCGTACAGGAGCTTTCCCGTGCCGGGATAGCCGAAGCTAATGTTCTGAGCCTCTAGCATGCAGCTGCCTCCTCCGCACAGAAGCCATGCTCCGGAAGCGCATGCCAAAGAGCCCGGCTAAAGGGATGGCGCAAGAGCTCAGGCGAGGCAAAATTCGCCACGGCAGTCTCCTCCACAACGGTACCGTCCTTAAAAACAGCAACACGATCGGCAACCCTCAGAGCCAGCTCGATATCGTGAGTAATGAGAAGGACACCGTTGCCCTCGTCGGCAAACTCTCGGAAATCTGCAAGCGCTTTCACGGCAAGATCAAGGTCCAAACCAGGAGTAGGCTCGTCTGCGACTATCACACGCGGCTCATCCATAAGAGCGCAGCAAAGCAGCACGCGACGAGCCATGCCACCCGAAAGTTCATGGGGATACATCTGCGCAACTTCAGGTTTCAAGTCATAGCGAGCAAACAGACGCTCACGTTTGGCTCGACGCTCATCAGCGGTCTCACCATTTTTCGCAATGCCTTCAACCTGAACTCCGACCCTCATAAGCGGATCGAGATGCGCCACACTCTGGGGAACAAGCGAGATTCCGTTTCCGCGCAAACGCGCGAGAGATTCCGCATTCTGCGACTCACCGTCGAACCAGATGGTTCCCGTAACGGTGGCGTTAGGCTCGAATAAACCCATAATGCTGTCGGCGAGCAAGGTCTTTCCAGAGCCAGATGCTCCGACAATAGCAAGGATCTCACCTTCGTGCACCGACACGCTCAGACCCTCAATCACGTTCTTGACGATTTTCTTAGCTCTGAAGAAAGGGGCATCTGGATCGTACATGGTGAATCCAACACCCAGATTCTCAACCTGGAGAAGATGGTAACCATGCGGATGCGCCGAATCGTGGGCGTGATCGTGGCCGTGATGATACTGCGCATCTTCATGTTGGGTGGATGCATGCGGCAACGCGCCATCATGAACATGCTCATGGGGGATGCCGTGCTCGTGGCAGTGGGCATGATACTCAGAAGCTCCAAGCTCATCATGGTCATCACGCGCATCATCTGCCATGCGGTTATTCACGTTCACAGTCATCTCACCCCTATTCTTGCGAGCTATGAGGATCAATCATCTTGCGAAGGCTCGATCCAGCCAAATCGAACAGCATTACGACAGCAATAAGCGCCAAACCGGGAAGAACAGCCAACCACCAATATCCAGCCGAAAGATACGACATGGACTCACTGAGGATAATGCCAATCGCCGGCTGTTCAGGAGACAAACCAAAACCAAGGAACGTAATGGCAGCCTCATGAAGGATCGCATGAGGGAATAGCAAGATAAGGCCCACCACAAACTGCGGCAAAACGTAAGGAAGCATGTGTTTGACGGCAATGCGCAGGGGACTTGCACCCAAACGATGCGCAGCGGCAACGAAGGTTGATTCCTTCAGCTGCATAACCTCAGCACGAATAACGCGTGCAAGGCTAGGCCAATGCGTAAGGGCAACACCCACCGTCACACCCAGCGCACCCTTACCCAACGCAAAGGAAATAAGGATCAGAAGAATGATGTGGGGAACGCCCATCATAAGATCGATGAGCCAGCTGATGACGGCATCGACACGCTTTCCGCCTAATGCAGCTGCAGTACCCAGCATAAGCGCGATCAGAGACGAGACACCTGCCGCCAACAAACCAATAGCCACACTTGTGGCCAAGCCCGAAAGAGTCCTAAGCAGCATGTCGCGACCCATCCAGTCAGTACCGAACGGATGCTCAACACAGGGAGCTAGGTTCTTTTGCATGAAATCAGTATCGGTTGCAGCATCAAAGCAAACGAATCCAGCAATGCAGACAGCAGCAAGAAGCACAACCGCAAGCAGGAAGCTCATCAACGTCACACGACGATTGCCCAAACGACGGCTGCGAGGCGCATGCAGAACAGAGACGATTTCGCTCATCGGCCATCGCCCCCCTCAACAGCCGCAAGAGAAGCAGCTTCAACATCCCCGCTGCCACAACGCAAACGGCTTGTCTTCCTCTTCCCCATGCGCGGATCAATAACGCCATAGAGGATGTTGGCAATAAGGTTTCCGGAAAACACGATTGCCGCTGAGAAAACGGCGATTCCCGCCAATAGCGCAACATCGCCGCCAAGACCTGCGGTTACAGCAGCCTGCCCCAGACCGGGATACGAGAAAACCTGCTCAACAAGCACCGAACCACCGAAGATTTCCGAAACAGAAGCGAACTGTAGAGTGATGGCAGGCAATGCAAGATTGCGAAGACCATGACGTTTGACGAGTTGCATTGAGCTTTCGCCACGAGCTCGAGCGAATCTCACATAATCGCTCTCGAGAACATCGATAGTCTTCTCGCGAGTATGCAGAGCAATATTCGCAACACCAATAACGGAAAGCGTAAACGCGGGAAGAATGATGTGATGCGCAGCATCAAGAAGCGTCACATCAGCCGCGCTCTTACCAAGCGGAACCGAGAAGCCAAGCGGAAACCAACCAAGATTCACAGCGAATATCATCAAGAACACACGGCCGAGCCAAAACGTAGGCGTCGAAGCAAGAACGAAGCAGTAGCCTTTGATAAGGCGATCGACAAGTCGACCGCGGAATGCGCCCGCAATAACGCCCATGGCAAAACCGAGCACGCCGCTGATAACCCAAGCGAGCAGCATCAAAGCAAGCGAACTGATTGCCCTTGTTGCAATGACCTCAGACACCGGCGCATTGAAGCGCAGGGACATGCCCATATCACCCTGGATAAAGGCCGAAAGCCAATTGATATATCGTTCCCACAAAGGAGTTCCGACACCCCAGTAGGCCTCGAGCTGAGCGCGCTTCTCCTCGCCCATGGAAATATAAGCCGCCTGTCCCACATTCGCCTGAACAGGATCAATCGGCGAAATGCTCACAAGGGCAAATGCGACAAAGCTTACCGCTAAAAGCAGTAAGCTCAGTCGAACGATGTGCTTAAAGATGTCCTTCAAACTACTGGCACCCTGATGTTTCTGAGGTTCCCTCTCTGAAAGGAACGGCTATTTCGCCCACTCCCACTGGTCAACATTATTGACCAAAGACCAGCCATGGCCATGCGGGTGGGGCTTCTGCTCGGCCACGAGCAGGCCCTCCTTCTGGAAATACAGATGATCGATATTGGCAAGCCAAATCCAAGTAGATGCAGCTTGGGGAGCAACGCCGATACCCGTCTCAGGATCAAATTGAGCCTTCTTGTAATACTCGTAAGAAGCCTCGATGGTAGGCTGAGCAAGAGCCGCATCGAGCATAGCGTCGATCGATTCGTTCTCGTAGGCAGCGAAGTTACCCCATCCGCGAGAGTGAGTCAACTCGTACATTTCGACCGGAGCATTAGAGCCCCAACCCCACAGAACGGGATTGGTGTACTGGCTCGGATAGATATCATCCCAACCAGAGCCCTTGGGCAATACCTCAATTCCCAGCTCGGACATCTGATCAGAGAAATCAGCCGCGAGAGCCTGACGAACGGAGTCGCTTGCGGAATAAAGCAGCTCGAAGCTGGCGCGAAGGCCATCTTTCACCAAAACGCCGTCGGAACCAGCAACCCAGCCGCCATCCGCAAGAATCTGCTTAGCCTTCTCGATATCAAAGGCCACCTTCATGTCCTCGGAACTCCACGGCATGCCGTCACCCACGCTGTACGCCTCAGTGCCATAGCCCTCAAGAACGTGCTTGATCATACGAGCTCTATCGACGCCGCAATTCATCGCCTGTCGAATGGCAAGATCGCAGGTTACATCGTTGCCGACCTCGTAGGCAACATCACCATCAACCTTCGCAGGGGATCCAGCCGGCAAACAAGGCAGAGAGATACCGCGAGAGTCGACCGATGCACAATCAAGCAGCGAATAGCCCTCGGGCATGCTTGCGGCAAACACCGCCGACGTATACGCAACATCTGCCTGGCCGCTTTTTGCAGCAGCCAGAGAAGCGTCCTCTTCCATAAAGGCAACGACAACACGCTGAATCTTCGGAGCTTCGCCGTAATAGAGGGGGTTGGCCTTGAGAATAACCTGCTGCCCCCTATCCCACTGCTCAAGCATATAGCGACCAGAGCCGATCGGATTCGTTCCATACTCAGAGCCATAGGCATGAGCGGGAACAATACCAACAACAGCAAGCGTATAGAGAAGCGCATTATTCGGACGCTTCATGCGAACCTCAACCGTGGTTGCATCAATGGCAACTGCCTCACTAACGGTAGACAGATCAGCCTGCGCCGCATCGGAAGAAAGAATGCCATTAATGGTGAACGCAACGTCTTCGGCAGTAAGGGGTTGGCCGTCGCTGAATACTACATCGTCGCGAATGGAGAAGGTCCAAGTCATGCCATCAGGCTCGCATGCATAAGACGTTGCAAGATCGTACTTAAAGTCAAGATCCTTCGTCGTGGTAATAAGAGTGGACTGAATAAGAGGTTCGTGCACATGCTCACCGCAGCCCCACGAAACGAAGGGATCGAAACCCGCTTCAGGCTCAGAGCCCGTAGTCATCGTCACAATGACCTGGCTCACCTCGGAAGCGTCACCCGCAGCGCCGCCCTCAGCGTCGTTGGAGCCACCCGAACAGGCAGCCATAAGACCAGAAGCAGCAACCGCGGCAACACTCAAGCCGGCAGCCTTGGTGAAAACGCGCCTCGAAACGATCTTCTCCATGCGATTCCCTTCCTATGAATGAGGAATTTCAGCGATGTGTTACGTCTTTGTATTTCGTAACACATTCTAACATCGATTCAATATTTTCGATATTACGAAATTTCGGTTCGTAACATTTCGTCGGTTTTGGGAAGTAACGCTAGGAAGCACACGGGGACCCTATAATGAATTCACCAATAGAGAGAAAGGAAGGTCTGCATGATCGTCACCACCACTACGGGCGTTGAAGGCTATCGCATCACTGGATACTACGGAATCGTGTTCGGCGAAGTAATCACGGGCGTGAACTTCCTGAAGGACTTTGGCGCCAGCATTCGCAACATCGTTGGCGGTCGAAGCGCCGGCTATGAGAACGAGCTCCTGAAGGCTCGTGACGAAGCGCTCGCGGAAATGGAGAAGCGCGCAGCAAAGATGGGCGCCCATGCAATCGTCGGCGTCGATGTCGATTACGAAGTTCTCGGCGTTGATGGAAGCATGCTCATGGTCACCTGCTCTGGCACTGCCGTAACGCTCGCCCAGGCATAATATTTCCCTCAAATTCCGAACGACTCGGAAATAGCGAGATCAAAGTGATGGGGATGGCATAAGCCATCCCCATTTTTTTTGTTATCCGCAAAACAGCCTATGCAAATAAAAAAACCCGCCAAGAGGCGGGTTTGAAATTCTGGCTCCTCGGGTAGGTTTCGAACCTACAACCCTCCGGTTAACAGCCGGATGCTCTGCCGTTGAGCTACCGAGGAATTCGGGCTTGTTGAGTTTTTCTCTCAACGCGCAAGAAAGTATTATAGCGAACCTAAAATCTTGTGCAATACCCTATTTTGAAATTTTTCTCATTTAGTTTCGAAAGGCTCTAGTTTCCTCCCAAAATAGATGAGTCATCCAAAATAAGGTCTGCGACAACCGAGGGCGCAGGCTCACAAGCAAGACCCCAGGTACAAGCAAGGCCACAAGGAAAGCAGCGAGACACCTAACGCCTATTCAGCAGTCTTCCTCACTCGACGCACGAGATAGCACTTGTGAATCTTGGGGTTACGCTCAAAGTCATGCGGAATGGTTCGAGCGGTGATGTCCTCGAGCTCAACACCCAGTCGCTCGAGTTCCTCAACATCAGGCTTGAAATTACGCAGGTTGCAAGAGAACACAGCGGTACCGCCCTTGGCGAGCAAGCGGGAAACGCCCACCAAAAGCTCCACGTGATCCCTCTGAACATCCCAGGTGCGTTTGCCCATGGCCTTCGAGTTGGAGAAGGTGGGCGGATCGACGAAGATCAGATCGAACAGTCTGCCCGAACGACGAGCGTCGCGAATCCAATCCATAACATCACTACGTTCGAACGCATGCTGAGCGCCGGTGTAACCATTCAGCGCCATATTACGCTGAGCCCAATCCAGATAGGTTTGGGAAAGGTCGACCGTCGTGGTCTCGCGAGCGCCACCTGCAGCTGCGTGAACCGTAGCCGTTCCCGTGTAGGCAAACAAATTAAGGAAGCGGGTACCCTGAGCCATCCCCCCTACCATCAAGCGCGTAACGCGATGGTCGAGGAAGATGCCAGTATCCAAATATCCAGCAAGGTCAATCTCGAAAACGCGTCCTCCCTCGGAAGTGTGGGCAACATACGACCTGCGACCAGCATTGCGATACTGCTCGCCACCCTTGGACTTCTCACGCACCTTGGAGAAGACGTGGTCGGGGCGAACACCAAGAATGACAGGGACAAGCGCAAGGACATCATCGAAACGACGACGAGCAACCATCGGATCAACCGAAGAAGGAGCCTGATATTCAGCAACGTGTACAAAGGTTTTTCCACGAGCAGCTTCAGCACCCTCATAAACGTCGATTGCAACTGCATAATCGGGCAGATCGGCATCATATACGCGATAGCAGCTAACGCCCTCACGGCGTGCCCACTTACGACGCTCCTTAACCACCTTGCGCAGACGAGCCGCAAACTGCTCAGCCTGAATGTCATGAACTTCGACCTGATGGTCAGCTCCGCCGGCGCTATCGGGAACAGCGATGGTGCACGTTGCAGCAGGAAGCCTGTCATAGACCTCCATACGGGCCTCAATGCGACCACGACCGATCTTTCCTGCAAGCTGAGGCTCAATGCCGAAGTGGTTAATCAGAGACTGGGTTCCGACATACGCAAAAGCCGACCCCTCGGGAGAGGCCTTGGCAGCAGTCATAAAGGCAGCCGTTTCGGAAACAGCACGCGCATCGGAGTCATCACGATCAATGGGGATGGCGGTTGCAACAAGCAGACCACCGCAGGAAAGACGTTTCATAACGCGCAGAACACGAGCATGAACGTCAACGGCATCTTCGGCACGAGCAGCCTCGACACTAGCCACCTGACGCAAACCAGCGCGCTTCAGATGCTCGCGGGAGCGGGCCACCGAAGGAGAAGATGCAGACACGCCGACGATACGCACAGAATCGGTATCGGGAGCAACCTTGGGGTCAGTAGAAGGCTCAACGCCACCGAGAAGCGCAGTCAGTCCAGACTCGAAGCGCTCATCGGCTTCGGCGACCAGATCGCCCCATACGTCTTCGTCGCACTCAAGCCAGCCGTAAAAGCCCCAACGATCACGCAGAAGACCAGGGGCAAGGTCAGCAGCAACAGACGCAGCCTCGACGACGACATAACCATCACCGCAGACGGGATCAAAGAGAGCACCCTCGCGAAGGGCGCCCTCGCCCCAACCAGCAGCAGCCAAAAGAGCGGCGGCATGGGCACAACAAAGCGGCGCGTCGCTTCCGTCGCGATCGTCAAGATACGAACGCTTATGAAGGGAATCACCGGACAAGTCAATAGAAACCGTTGCGCGAGTGTCGCCAACACGGACATCGACGACGACATCGGGATTCTGGGTATTCACATCAGGGCGGACGCCAGACCTCTCGCGCATGCGATCGCACAGAGCGTCCTTCACCTTGAGAGCAGTGAACTTCGAATTGCGGAGCTCCGCATTAGTGCCGTGAGCATGAACGGAAATGCTTGCACCAGATGCAATGATGCGCTCCCACTCGATGCGATATGCACCGTTGTAAAGAAGATCGGCATCACCAGCGTTCACACGACCGACAACGAGCATCACGCGAGCAGCAAGGCGAGACCAGAGGCAAACGCGCATAGCACATGCGGCATCACCGAAGAAAGCCACGCCGCCGCCAAGCGGACGCACGCGTCGCACACGCAGGCTCTTAAGCTCCTCAGCCAGCAACTTCTCTGCACCAGGCAGGCAGCTGGCAAAGTATTCAAATTCAACCTTTTCGTTAAGGTGTTGCATAACCACTCCATCACGATGCCCTCTCACGCAAGGGCGTCGATAATCAAAAGGCGGCTCACGCCGCCTTTTGACCTAGTCTTCCAGATAATCCTTCAGCTTGCTCGAACGAGAGGGATGACGAAGCTTAGCAAGCGTCTTGCTCTCGATCTGACGGATGCGCTCGCGAGTAACGCCGAACTCACGACCAACTTCCTCGAGCGTACGAGGATGTCCGTCTTCCAAACCAAAGCGAAGGCTGATGACCTTGCGCTCACGCTCGGCAAGACCCTCGAGAACCTTGTTCAGCTGCTCCTGGAGCATGCTGAAGCTTGCAGCATCGGGCGGAACCACGGCTGCGTCGTCCTCGATGAAGTCACCAAGCTGGGAATCTTCCTCTTCGCCAATAGGCGTCTCGAGAGAAACCGGCTCCTGGGAGATCTTCTGGATCTCGCGGACGCGCTCGGCGGGCAGGCCCATTTCCTTGCCGATTTCCTCGGGGGTAGGTTCGCGACCAAGCTCCTGCAGCAGCTGACGCTGAATGCGCACGAGCTTGTTGATGGTCTCAACCATGTGAACCGGGATACGAATAGTACGTGCCTGGTCAGCAATTGCACGCGTAATTGCCTGGCGAATCCACCAGGTTGCATACGTGGAGAACTTGAAGCCCTTGGTGTAGTCGAACTTCTCAACTGCACGAATAAGGCCCAGGTTACCCTCCTGGATGAGGTCGAGGAACAGCATGCCACGACCGACATAACGCTTTGCAATGGAAACGACCAGACGAAGGTTTGCCTCAATGAGCTGATCCTTGGCGTCGGCACCGATCTGAGCCTCATGAGAGAGACGGCGGCGCGTACGACGATCGAGTTCAACGCCGTCCTTGCGGGCAGCCTCGAGCTCGTCCTCAGCGACAATACCGCGCTCGATCTTCATAGCGAGGTCGATCTCCTGCTCAGCGGTGAGCAGCGGAACCTTGCCGATCTCCTTGAGATACATACGGACGGGGTCGCCCGTGAGCATGGTGACATTAGCCTCCGCACTGCGACGGCGCGTCTTAGCCTTACGACCGCCGACCTTCGGGAGCGCAACATCGACCGTAGCCTTCAGCTCATCCTCGGGAATACCCTCAAGAAGGTCTTCCTCGGGATCGATGTCGTCAACCAGTTTGTCGTCGTCAAGCACTACATCCGAACCAGAGTCCATACCATCGGAAACCGACGGCTCCTGATCCAGAACGTCTTCCTCAATGATTTCCTCGGTTTCGATAAGGATCTCTCCTGCATTCTTCGGCTCTTGTTCAGATTTCTTCGAAGGAGCTTTGGCCACGCGAATCGTCCTTTCTCCGAAAGCGGCCCATCAGGCATATTGCCCGAATTTGGGCGCAAAAATACAGCTGACTATCCTATCACTTTTTAATAGTAGTTGCAACAATTGCCCTAAAGCAGATCGTTCGGATCGACATCCGCCACAACATTCACTTTGGGATCAGCCTTGCGCGAACGGAGCAATCGAGCCAATACACCAGACAAATCGGCGCCATGCGGTGCCTTAACAACCACATGCCAGCGATACACGTTTCGCAGCTTCTCCAAAACACACGGAGCCGCCGGGAGAACACGCCAGTCATCAGAACCAAAATCTCGCACCAACGCGACTATCTGTCCGCGCAATTCCTCGGCTTTAGCACGAACTTCGTTTTCCTCTTCGCCCCAAACCAGCACGTTTACCATGCGCACGTAGGGCGGATAACCGAGAATCTTTCGCTTCGGAAGCTCGGAGCGCAGAAACATCGCCCGATCGTAACTTGCGGCCGCACGAATGGAAACCGCATCGGCAGCATAGGTCTGAACCATTACGCGACCAGGAAGCTCGGCGCGACCAGCACGACCAGCAACCTGCTCGATCAAAGCGAAGGTGCGCTCCCCCGCTCGGTAATCCGGCAAATTCAACTGCGTGTCGGCATTGATGACGCCCACCAAAGTGACATCCTCAAAATCGAGGCCCTTGGCTATCATCTGCGTTCCCAGCAGCACCGCCGCATCAGCTGCACCGAATTGCTCGAGAAGGCGCTGATGGGCGCCCTTGCCCTTCGTGGTATCTGCGTCCATGCGAATGATGGGCACGCTCGGTCCGACGTTGGGCATGGCATCGAGGACAGCGCGAAGCTCGGCCTCAACACGCTGAGTTCCTGCACCAAATTTGCGCAGATAAGGACTCTGACACTTCGGGCATACCGCTGGAGCAGCAACCTCGTGGTTGCAATGGTGGCACACGAGCTTGGAACCCTGTTCGTGATAGGTAAGGGAAGTTGAGCAGCTCGGGCATTCAGGGACGTAACCACAATCGCGGCAAAGCAAGAACTTCGCAAAACCACGCTGATTGAGCAGAAGGACAACCTTACAACCCCGGGCAAGCTCTTCCTGTAAGCCGCGAAGAAGTCGACCCGAGAACATCGCACGCGAACCGCTCTTGAACTCGGACGCCATATCGATGACTTCAACTTCGGGCAGAGAGCGGCCATTCGCCCTTTCGGGCATGGCAACCAAATGCCAATGAGGGTTCTTATTGCATTGATAAAGCGCCTCGATGGAAGGCGTAGCCGAACCAAGTACGAGCACACCTCCAGTGCGCTGCACCATCCATTCAGCAACATCGCGGGCGACATAACGCGGAGAACTATCTTGCTTGTATGAGCCCTCGTGCTCTTCGTCAATGACGATAAGTCCGACATTCTGCATGGGGGTGAACAAAGCGCTTCTCGCTCCAACGACGAGGCGCGCCTCCCCGCTGCGAATATAATCCCACTGATCATATCGCTCGCCCTGGCTCATGCGGGAATGCATGACCGCGACCATGTCACCGAAGCGTCCACGGAAACGGGCAACCGTCTGAGGCGTCAAAGAGATCTCGGGGACCAAGACGATGGCCGTACGACCTTCGCCCAAAGTACGCTCAATAGCCTGAAGATAAACCTCAGTCTTACCGGAGCCCGTAACGCCATCGATAAGCACCACTTCACCACATGCGGCCTCACGTGCCGCATCAATTGCTTCAAGGGCTTTCTTTTGACCTTCAGTAAGCTCGGGTTTGCGAGTCGGAACGAAGCCACCGTCCATGCGCTCGACGCTGCGCAATCTTCGACGCAGCTCAACCTTAACAGCACCCTTTTCCTCGAGCGCCTTGAGGGCAGAACCGATAGATCCAAGCTCCAGAGAAAGCTCGGAAACGCGGACATCGCCGCTTTTAACCGCCTCGAGAATTGCATGCTGCTTTACAGCATTCTTCCTCGGAGCAAAATCATTGATTAATGCGCCAGCCGTAACCCAGCGATCATCGACTTCGCCCACAGCGGGCTCTTCGACACGCCAATATCCTGCTTTAGCCTGGACAATGCGGGGAACACCACCTGGCGGCGTAAATAAACGCACACACGACGACAGCGGAGCAATATAACGCTGAGAGAGGAACTCGGCGCACGCTGCACCTTCCTCATCAAAGTAAGGCTTGCTGAGCACACGCTCGATGGACTTCAACTTTAGAGTTGCTCCGGCCTTACCACCCTTTTTCGAAGCGTTTTTCTTTGGCTCGGCAACATCATACTGAGCGCCAAAACCATAATGCGCTTCGGAGGGCAATGTCTCATCGAGACTCACCGACCCATACGTGAACAGGTCTTCGAGGGCATCGCCATCGCGAGAATCATCCCGAGAAGAACCCTCCGATGCGCAAGCGCAAACAGAGTCGTCGAACTCGTCGACCTCTTCAATTGACACGACGAAGCCAACGGCCTTCCTCGGGCCAAAGGGCACAAGAACGGCACACCCTATCTCTACGTTGGCCTCATCGTGAGAAACAACGTAGGTATAGGGCGTGTCGAGTGATTGAACAGGTATATCTAAAACTACTTGAGCGAGTTTCATTACAGACCGCAGGCGGCACGGAGCTGCTCGACGCGGTTCGTAGCCTCCCAGGTGAACTCGGGGAGCTCGCGACCGAAGTGGCCATAAGCCGCAGTCTTGCGGTAGATGGGACGACGCAGCTGCAGATCATCGATGATGGCGCCAGGACGCAGGTCGAAGACCTCGTTCACCGCACGCTCGATATCGGCCTCGGGCACATGAGCAGTACCGAAGGTCTCAACCAGAACGGAGACAGGACGTGCCATACCGATTGCATAAGCAACCTGAATCTCGCAGCGATCGGCAAGACCAGCTGCAACAACGTTCTTGGCAACCCAACGAGCAGCATAGGCAGCAGAACGGTCAACCTTCGTGCAGTCCTTGCCGCTGAATGCGCCGCCGCCATGGCGACCCATGCCACCGTAGGTGTCAACGATGCTCTTACGACCGGTAAGACCGCAGTCACCCATGGGGCCACCGATAACGAAACGACCGGTGGGGTTGATGTGGATGCCAGCATCCTCGGCCATCTCAACACCCTCAGCAGCAAACACCGGCTTGATCACATGCTCGATGATGTCAGCGGAAAGAGCAGCATGCTCGATGTCGTCGGCGTGCTGGGTGGAGACTACGACCTTCTCAACAGCAACCGGCTTGTCGTCCTCATAGCGAACGGAAACCTGGGTCTTGCCGTCGGGACGCAGATAAGCCAGAAGACCGCTCTTGCGCACTTCGGTAAGGCGCTCTGCCAGACGATGAGCCAGATAGATGGGCATGGGCATGAGCGTAGAAGTCTCGTTGCAGGCATAGCCGAACATCATGCCCTGATCGCCAGCGCCAACGTTCTCATAGGGATCGACGGTTGCGTCAGCACCATGCTGAACCTCCCAAGATTCATCAACACCCTGAGCGATATCGGGAGACTGCTCGTGAATGGCGTTAAGAACGCCACAGGTGTTGCCATCGAAGCCGTACTTAGCGCGATCATAGCCAATCTCGGTGACAACCTCGCGAACGATGGTCTGCACGTCAACGTATGCCTGAGTGCGAATCTCGCCGGCAACGACAACCTGACCGGTGGTGACAAGAGTCTCGCATGCACAACGAACCTGCGTGGGATCAGCCGGCAGACCGCCCGGAGCAACATAACCAGCCTCGGCGAGCTCAATCTCCTTTGCGAAGATGGCGTCGAGAATAGCGTCAGAGATCTGGTCGCAGATCTTATCGGGATGACCCTCGGTAACGGACTCAGAAGTAAAGATATAAGATTTCGCGATGCTCATAGTTCCTCCTTCATCGCTGTAGGCAGGACCACCTTGGTAAAGTGTCAAAACGTTCGTAATGCTTCACCAGGTTGGTGCCGGGATCATCGAGCCAACTCTCTCCCCCGACTCTGGATAAACGGAATTGCCTGCAAGGCTCAACGGCGCTGCAGAGCCAATGAATGATACCTTTTTCAACATTGGCAGACAATGCAACAAGCCCGAATAGTGGCAAATACCCACTATTCGAACACAAGCGGACAGCCATTACGTACCTGATCAAATTCGACAAACGAATCGATATAGCCACAAGACATCACCACTTGGCGACACATTAGCCGCAGATGATACACTTACCATGAAGCACAACGCCTCACGAAAGGTGCGCATATGGCAAGCAACGCGGATTATACGGGCGAATACCTCGACATCATCAACGAGCTAGGCGGAGACGCATCGAGCCGAAGGAATGCACAGGCTTACATGCGCCAATCGACTGCCATTGTCCACCACCGCGTCGTTGACTGCAGCTTCCTCCCCCGTTTGTTCAATCGAAAGACCTACGACACGATGAAGTACGTCTCAGAAACGGCCCATCGCATCTTGGTTAAGGTCATCGAGCACTATATCAACGACCCGGAGTACCGCAGCTGCTTCGACTTTGATCCTCGCCTTGTCGAGCTCATCCTCCTGCCTCGAGGCTATGACTCCGTGCTGCCGTTTGCGCGCGTTGACACCTTCCTCGATGAGGAAAACTTCCGCGTTAAGTTCTGCGAGTTCAACGGTGATGGTTCGAGCGGCATGAATGAAAATCGCGAGATCACCAACTCCATCTGGAACACAAGGTCATTCCAGGAATTTGCCGAGGTTCACCACGTCGAGCCGTGCTACCTCTTCGATCCGTGGGTTGAAGACTTCTGCCGTATTTATTCCACATTCGAAAACCGCGTCGAGAACCCGCGCTTTGCTATTTGCGACTATCTCGAAAACGGCGTCGTCGACGAATTCCATATCTTCGCCAATCTGTTTAAAGAGCGCGGAATCGATTGCACGGTAGCCGACGTTCGCGACCTGCAATTTGATGGCGAAACCCTCCGCGACGGTGAAGGACTACCCGTCAACGCAATTTGGCGTCGCTGCGTTACCAACGATGTCCTCGAGTTCTGGGATGAGTCCCAAGAGCTCATTAAAGCCGTGCGCGCAGGCAAGGTAGCCCTCATCGGCAGCTTCGCAGGCCACATCGTGCACGATAAGCAGATCTTCGAAGTCCTCTTCAAGCCTCAAACCCAAAAGTTCCTCACCCTTGAGGAAATTGAATTTGTCGAGCAGACGGTGCCCTACACCTCGTTCCTCGACTCTGAGCACGTTAACATCGAGCAAATTCGTGCCAACAAGGAAGAATGGATCATTAAGCCCACCGATCACTACGGTGCACATGACGTATACGCAGGTTGCGCGGTCAGCCAAGAGCGTTGGGAAGAACTCATTGACACGTTCAGCAATTCACGCGCCGGCTACCCATTCATCGTTCAGAGCTACATCAAGCCCTTCAAAACGCTGACGATGGAGCCCGACACCAAGATCGACACGCTTTCCGACGAA
>JAFYTB010000165.1 GCA_017559045.1 Eggerthellaceae bacterium
CCGAATAGCTTCACCTCAAATCACCGTGCCGCAACGCGCGGGGCTCGTGGCACTGCGCCTCGAAGCACCACGGCTCGATGTGCTAGATCTCGATGCGCTCGAAGAAATCAACGCCCATTCCGCACAGCGGGCACTCATATCCCTCCGGAAGCTCGTCGAGATACTCGATGTGACCGCACAGCGTGCATTGCCAGGCGTATTTCTTGGGTGCAGCCTCCGTAGACTCAGGCGCTTCGGCGGGCGCAGCTTCGACCGCCATCTCGGACGCCATCTCAGGCGCAGCTTCGGCCGCCATCTCGGGCGCTGCCGCAGACGCAGCCTCAGCCGCCGTCTCGAGCACCCCACCAGCTGCAACCCCAGCCGCCTCTTCCTTCGGCTCATAAGACGAAGCCTTCGGCGGAGTCTTGCCGCGAAGCACCTCGTGATAGTAGGCATACGTCATGGGCTTGCCGTCGATAGCCTCAGCCTGCTCGACCTCACCAATGAACATGATGTGCGTACCCACGTCAACGGTCTCGATCACGCGCATCGAGAACCACGCAGCCGCCTGCTCGGTCACATAGGGCACACCCGCGGCGTCCTCAGCGTAGGCGACGTCGGCGAACTTATCCACCTCGAGACTCGAGCGGAATCCAAACACGCCAACCAGATCCATCGTTGCTTGCTCGGAAAGCACCGAAACAGCGTATCGACCAGAGTTTAGGATGGCCTGAGTAGTTGCGTTCTCCTTGTTCAGAGCAACCGAAACGCGCGGCGGCGTCGACGTGACCTGCTGAAACGTGTTGACCACACAGCCAAACTTGCGGCCGCCATCCGCAGCAGTGACGATATACAGTCCGTAGCTCAGCTTATGAAACGCAGCTCTATCGATCATGGCGATCCCTTTCCCGACGCGCCCAAACGCAAGTGCCTAAGCTCGAACACCAAACCCGAGCGCACAAGACATTCTCCTTCGCCGTATTGTACACTCCGAGAATGGGCAACCGACTGTTTCTTGCTCGGCGTCGTTCCGTGTCCGAGAATAGACAAGGAACAGAAGTCACCGACCGAAGAAAGCGCCTGAAGAATTCACCGCGCGAAGAAATCGCACGGAGAAGTCGGAAGCGGAAAACGCCCGAGCAATTGCACTGAGATCGCGGGCGGAAATCGCGCCAACCAGAAAGGACCGTCGTGGCGACCAAAGATGTCATCAGCGCCATCCGCAAGGAGGCGGGCCTCACTCAAGGCGAGATGGCCCGCAGGCTCTATGTCACCCGCCAGGCTGTCTCTCGATGGGAAACCGGCGAAACCGCTCCCGGCATCGACATGGTCAAGCTCATCTGCGTCACCTTCGGCGTGCCGCTTGAGCGATTCTTCGAAATGCCCACGAGCTACTACTGCCAATGCTGCAGCATGCCCATGCCCGAAGAGAAGGCACGCGGCACCGAGGCGGACGGCTCACCGAGCTCCGACTTCTGCTCGCATTGCTACAAATTCGGCGACTTCGTTGTCGAAAACACTAGCATGGACGAATTCATCGAAGCCATGGCGCCACTCGAAGCAAAGGCGCTAGGCATAACCACCGAGGAGGCGGTATCGCTTATGGCCACAATGTTGCCCCATCTGAAGCGTTGGAAAGAAGTCGAAGAGAACGAAGCTGCCTACGGAAAGGAGCTGCGTGAGTCTTTCGGCGACGACGTAATCGATGCAGCGAACGAGAAGTATGTCTCCATGGGCGAGACCTCGCATATGCGCGCCGACGAGCTCGAGCTCGCCATCAAGGAACAGCTGAGGCGCGCCATGGAAACCGGCGGAGTCGACGGCCCCGAGGCTCAGAAGCTGGTCGCCATGCACAAGCAGTGGCTCACCATGTACTGGCCCGACGGCCTCTACACCCCGGAGGCACACAAGGGCCTCGCCGACGGCTACGTCGCAGATGAGCGCTTCAAGAAGTACTACGAAGCAGTCGCTCCGGGCGCAACGCAATTCCTCCGCGACGCAATTCACGCCTGCGTTTAGGCGAAGAGGCACAACGGGGAGCCACGCAAGGCGAACGACGGGGCCTCACAAGGCAAACGACGGGGCCGCGCCCATGCAGCGGCGCTAGCCCGAACAACAACTAGTAATACAGCTGGCGAATGACGCTCTCGCACAGCGAGGCGTCCATGCCGCAGCTCATAGCGGGGTTGTACAGCAGCTTCAGAAGCAGCAGATCGACGTCGGACATCTCCTTCACGTCCGACCCGTACTGATAGATGACGCTATCCTCGCGCAGCACGCTGTCCTGAACAGGGCCAAGTCCGTTGTAGATTTCCTCCACGATGACGGAAGCACGCAAATCTTGGTCGATGTCATCCCGGCAGCCCAAAACAGCGCTGTAGATCTCGTCGTCATACGCCCAGAAGCGAACGGCTCCATCCAGGCATTCCCCCTCGGCGACAAAGGCCTCCGTGCGCTCAATCAACTCTGCCTCGCCGCAGAAATAAATATCCATCGAAGCGGCCTGACCTTTTGCAGCTTCGACCATGCCCGGGAAGCCCTCAACGCCATTCACTTCGCGTACGAACGATTCAATAACAGCTCGATCAGCAGCAGTGCAGTTACCGTGAATACGGAAAGTCACAGGCGCGACCCACTTCTGCAGGGCGCTCACATCTCCCTCGTGAACGAACTCGGCACCGAGGCAGACCTCCATGAAGTAGGCGACAACATCGTCGGCTGACAACCCGTCCACATACAAAGCGGAATGCCCGGGCTGCGAGGTCGGAGGATCCTGCTCACCCGAAGGATTTTGCTCATCCGCAGGGATGTCTTCCACAGGAAGGCCTTCGGTCTCCCCTGCAGCCGGCTGATCGGACTCCGCCTCTCCCCCGCCCGAAGACTCGGAACCCGAGCAAGCAAGAAGGCCGAAAGACAGCACAAGAACAGCGATCAGCATCGCGATGGTTGGCACTACCGAACGGATCTTTTCCATAAGCCGCCCGCCCTTTCCGAGTTCGCGCGCCCAAGCGCGCACCAAGCCCGACACCGGCATCAAGCGCATCGAGGCTACACGAACAGAATAATCCAGAATCACCCAGCGAAAAACAAGGGTGACGGCCAAACCGAACTGCAATGTAAAACAAGAGTGGCAAGCAAACTGAGTCGCAGCACAAAACAAGGGCAGCAAGCAAACTGATCCCAGCGCAAAGCAAAGGCAGCGGCCAAACAAAACCCAGCGAAAAAGAAAACACCCGGAACCTCTTGGGTTCCGGGTGTCATATCGGCCCAGCTTAGGGGGAGGATCAGCGTGCTGATTGAGGGAAAACGCTGGGCCCGAATCTTCGAATTGCCTTATGCGGCCATTCTCACCTCGCGCCCCAGAGGAGGGCGCGAGGCCAATCTAGCGAGTCGACTATTAGCCGAGGAGAGCAACTGCGTTGCGAGCGGCGATACGGCCGGAGTTGCAGTTGTTAGCGTTGCAGGAAGCCGGAACGGACATCGTGTAGGTCTCACGATAGAGGTTGCAGCCGTCGGTGCCAGCAGCGAACAGGCCCGGAACCACAGCGCCCTTGGCGGTGATGACTTCCATGTTGCGGTTGGTGTCGATACCGCCGATGGAGGTCCAGAATGCGAGGTCCTGACGGAAGATGTAGAAGGGGCCAGTCTTCAGCGGAACCATGTTGGCAGCGGACTTAGCGTAGTCGTCGTCCTCGCCCTTGTCGCAAAGCTCGTTGTAGCGGTCGACGGTAGCCTTCAGCTGAACGGGGTCGAGACCCTGAAGCTCTGCAAGCTCCTCGATCGTGTCGGCCTTGTAGATGTTGTCGCCGGGGCACTGCTCGACAGCAACGTCCATGTCAGCCTGCAGCTGACCGTAAGCGGTGCGAGCCTCGAACTCGTCGATGATGTCCTTGCTCATGACCAGGTAGGAAGCTTCCTGGGAGTGAACAGCGTTGGAGTTGCAGCCAGGTGCGAAGGAGCCTGCATCCTCGCTGACGTAGCGGACGCCGTCCTGGTTGACCCACAGAACCGGGCCACCACGATGGATGGTCTGGGTCATGGTTGCGAAGAAGTCGATACCGAAGGAGAAGGGCTCACGCAGGAAGCAACGCTCGCGGGAAACGTCGTGTGCGCCAGCGGAGATGGCCATGCGGAGGCCGTCGCCGTCGTGGCCCGGGAGACCGTGGTCGTTGGAGTAGGTCAGATCGTAGCCGCGCTCAGCCATGATCTCAGCGTTGTTTGCGTAACCGCCGGAAGCCAGAATGACTGCGGTAGCGTTCACCTGAAGGATGCTGCCGTCTTCCTTCTGAGCATAGAGACCCTTAACGACGCCGTCCTCGATGATGAGGTCGAGAGCCGGGGTGCTGGTCATAACGGTAGCGCCGAGATTCTGTGCGCTCTCAACCATGGGCTCGATGTAGTTGCTGCCCTTGCCGTCCAGGAACCAGTGGAAAGCGTCGAACTTGCCGAGGCCGTGATAGTTGTCAACGACACCGGAGAACTTAACGCCATGAGAGATCATCCAGTCGATGTTCTCGCCAGAAGCCTCAACCATGTCCTTCCACAGAAGGTTGTTGATGCGGTAGTTGAAGAAGCTCTGCTCAGCATCGATGATGTCGCGGAAAGCGATGTCGGTGCCGATGTTGGCCTCAGCCTGAAGCTTGGAGCCGATTGCGAACATACCCTCGGTCAGAGCGCCATTGCCGCCAACCTTGGACTGCTTCTCAAGAAGAAGAGTGTTTGCGCCGAGCTCAGCAGCCTGAACAGCAGCTGCAACGCCAGCGGAACCAGAACCGACGACGACAACGTCGAAGTCGAGGACCTCAGCCGGGTCGTAAGCAACGCCCTCGGTTGCCTCAGGAGCAGCCTCGCCACCCTGAGAGCAGCCCACCAGCGTGCCCAGAGCTGCGGTCGATGCCAGAGCGATACCTGCGCCCTGCAGGAAGCTTCTTCTAGAAATACCCTTCATTGTTTCTCCCTTCACAATAAGGATTGTGTCCATCCTCCGTGTGTATTCCGTTTCAAGAGGATGGGCCAAGAATAGCAACCGCAAAGAAGTTGAGAAATGGGCACTAACGCACGAACGCCCCGCGAAAAGCGGGGCGCAATCGTGCTTGCAGTATGAACGTGGGAGTATTAGCCCGTAAAACCGCTGATAAATCGTCGCGAAATCGCTCGGAAGTCGCCTTAACGCCGCAACAAAGTCGGTCCAGCGCCGCGACAAAGCCGTCTCATCAGGGATTACATGATCTCCTTGTTGAAGTAGCCGCGCGTGTCGGTCGCGGAATCGAAGACCGACTCAGTAAGGCTTCCATCAAGCTTGCCCTGCGCCTTGGCAATGACCGACCTGACCTCGTCCGCCGACTCCATCGTGAAGTTCAGCCTGAAAGCCTCGACACCATCGATGCCAGGCATCTCATCAAGCAGATTGAGGACTTTGCCATTCAGCACCGTCGTATCGCAGTTCTCGTGGGACAGCAGCGGGAAAACGCCGCGGTCGTCGCGAATCTCGAACTGCTTCTTGCGACAGGCGCCGCATTGCCCCAGATGCTTCAGCGGACAATACTTCGTCACCAACAGCGGAGCATGGCCATACACGATCATCTCGAGCGCCGGATCTCCCCCGTTCTCAGCACGATATGTGGCCAACAGGTCGCGCAGCTGCCACTCGTTAAGCTCGTACGAAAGCGTGACGCGCTTCGCCCCCAAACGATGCATTTCGCGAACAGCCTTGGAATTGGTGACGTTGAGCGAGTAGTCTGTCACGAACGGATTCGTGTCGCGGTAGCGGAAAACACCGCCAAGACCGCCCACCAGCACCTCGCC
>JAFYTB010000166.1 GCA_017559045.1 Eggerthellaceae bacterium
CGCTGGCGAATTGTCTTACGGCGACCTGCAGGTTACGACTGCTGACGCATCTGGTCGTGCGGTGTATGGCGGCAAGGATGTCATGCAGAAGGCCCGCACCAAGTTCGGCCTCGTGTTCCAGAACTTCAATCTGTTCCCGCACTACACGGTGATCAAGAACGTTACCGATGCGCCTATCAGCGTTCAGAAGCGCGACAAGGAAGAGGCGCTGGCCGTTGGTCGAGCCCTTCTTGAGAAGATGGGCCTGGCTGACAAGGAGAACATGGTTCCTTGCGAGCTTTCCGGTGGCCAGCAGCAGCGCGTTGCTATTGCCCGCGCGCTCGCTATGAACCCGGACGTGCTGTTCTTCGATGAGCCCACCAGCGCGCTTGACCCCGAACTTACCCAGGATGTTCTCAAGGTCATTCGCGAGCTGGCAAATGAGAAGATGACCATGGTCATCGTTACGCATGAGATGAGCTTTGCTCGCGATGTCGCCGACTACATCATCTTCATGGATGGCGGCTTTATCGTCGAGCAGGGTCGCGCGGAGGACGTTATCAACAATCCTCAGCAGGAGCGCACGCGCGCCTTCTTGTCGAAGTACGAAGAAGAGTAAGATGTTTCGGCGGCTGTATGGCCGCCGAACTTATTGATGCAGCTAGAAAGCAGCAAGAGAAAGTGCAAGGGAAGAGTATGCGTTGCAAGAAGAGCCATGGAGAAGCGAGGATGGCTTACGTTTCTCAGGTTGTCGACCTCGAGTTTGTGCAGGATTTCGTTCGCATGTGCGACGGCGGTTGGCAGCAGGGTTGGCATGAGCGCAACGGTGGAAACGCCTCTTATCGCTTGGCAGAAGAAGACATTGCTGCAGTGAAGGCGTGTCTCGGTGTCGGTGGTCACGCTATCGGTTTTGCGGCATCGGATGAGTCCTCCGGTCTTGAGGCTGTGGCGGGGGAGTGGATTGCCCTCGAGGTTTGCGAGCCTTTCCTGGCGCACGAATGGCTGCTTATCACCGCTACGGGTTCGTACATGCAAAACGTGGTTCGCCTGCCCGAACAGTGCCTTGGCCTCATTGAGCTGAATGAGCAGGGCGATGCCTATCGTGTTGTGTGGGGTTTCGAGGGCGGCGGTCGTCCGACCAGCGAAGTTTCCAGCCATGTGATGATCCATTCCGTGAAGAGCCGTGCGACGGAAGGCGCTTCTCGCGTTCTCTACCACTGCCACCCGACGGTTGTCAATGCGCTCTGCCTTGCGTTGCCGCACGATGCGCGCGAGTGGACGCGCACTCTGTGGAAGACCATGACCGAGTGTATGGTCGTGTTCCCCGAGGGAATCGGTATGGTGAGCTG
Source organism: Eggerthellaceae bacterium (assembly GCA_017559045.1). Lineage (GTDB taxonomy): Bacteria > Actinomycetota > Coriobacteriia > Coriobacteriales > Eggerthellaceae > RGIG3135. The sequence goes on from JAFYTB010000166.1 coordinate 1,329, forward strand.
CCATGTTCCGGGTTCTCTTGACTTGGCGCGTGAGACTGCGGTGGCGATGGAGGGGCATAACGCCGCTATTTGGGCTCATCACGGACTTTGCGTAACGGGGGGCACGTGCGACGAGGCTTTTGGTCTGGCTCACGTCGTTGTGAAGGCTGCGCAGATTTACGAGAGCGCCTGCGCTATGTGTGCGGGACCTTCGTTTAGGCAGCAGATTTCCGATGAGGATCTGCTTCGTATTGCCCAGACGTTCGGGCTTACTCCGAATCCCAAATATCTGTAAGGCTTGATAAGCGCATCTTGGTGTATGGCTAGTGCCCGGCGCGGTGCCCGGCGCGGTGCTCGGCACGGTGCTCGGCATGGCGTCGCGTTCGCTGCGTGCGCCTAGCATTTGTGCGTACGTGCATTTGATGCCCCCGTATGACGTTGCGTGGCTTCAGCTGCCTTCAAACAAAATATGAATAATTCGAATACAGAATCCTGACGATTCTGTGCGAGACGCATGTGGGGTCTGGCCCAATGTTATCTTGTGCGGGAAACCAAAAATTCGGATAAATCCTTCTCAGTGTAAGGAGCATGAAATGACTGATCCGATGAACAACAAC
>JAFYTB010000167.1 GCA_017559045.1 Eggerthellaceae bacterium
AATGCGACGGATGGGTGACAGATGGGCTCGTAGCTACTGCCACATTTTCGCGAAAATGTGACAGTAGCTACGAGCCCATCTGTCACACCTTGGGGACGGGGATGTGTCAGCTAACTCCGTCCCTAAAGTGACACATCGTAGAGGCGGCGGGCAAGTTCGAGAGCGACGAGGCCAGCTTCGATGTCTTCGACGGTGGTATGCACGGCGATGCTGAATCGAATGGAGCCGACCAGTCCCATGCTGGCATGCAGGGGTAAAGCGCAGTGGCCGCCCGCGCGAATAGCCACATTCAGCGCGCCCAAAACCGCAGCAACCGTCTTCGGCGGAATGCCCGCCTGTGTGAAGGAGACGAGTCCGGCAAGGCCGTCCTCTTGCGTGTGGTCGCCCCAGATGGTGACGCCTTCGAAAGTGCGCAGGGCGCTTACGAGATAGCGGGTGAGCGCTGCTCCGTGCTTTTCGATGGCATCCATTCCCAGTTCGTTGAGGTAGTCGATGGCCTTCGCAAAGCCAATCGACTGGGAGACCGCAGGCGTGCCCAGCTCGTAGGCGATGGCGCCGTCGCGCATGTAATAAGAGTCGTGGGCGACATGGGAAACGGTTCCGCCACCAAGAGCGCGCGGTTCCATTTCGGCGAAGGCCTCGCTGCTGACCCAAAGTGCGCCGATTCCCATAGGGCCATAGGCCTTGTGGGCGGAAATGGCGATGAAGTCAGCGCCAATCTCGTTGACGTTGACGGGCAGGTGAGCGAAGGACTGTGCGGCATCGAGGAAGAATCGTGCCCCGACGTTGTGGGCGAGCTCGGCCATCTGCTGCACGGGATTAACGAGACCGAGCACATTGGTAATGTGCGCAACGCTGACCAGCTTGGGTGCCGGCGTTTCGGAAAGCATGGTTTCATAAGCCGCGATATCAATGCGTCCATCAGGCTGAACAGGGATGAACTCCAGACGAGCGCCCTTGCGTTTTGCAAGCATCATCCAGGGAAGGATGTTGGAGTGGTGCTCATTTTCGGGAACGAGAATGCGATCGTCGGCGTTGATGTTGCCTTCACCCCAAGCGCTTGCAGCAAGTGCAATGGCGGTGGTGGTGTTCGTCGTGTAAATGGTGCTGCGACGCTTGGCGCCAAGGTGACGCTCGAGGGTGGCGCGGGCTTCGTTGAAGGTGGCCGTCGACTGCGCGGAAAGCTTGTATGCTCCGCGGTAGACGTTGGCATTTTCGTAGGCATCGTAGCGATACTGGGCGTCGAGTGCGCGCCCGACTCGCTGCGAAGTTGCCGCGGAGTCGAGGTAGACGAGCGTTTCGGCATGCTCGCGCGCACCAAACAGCGGGAAGTCCGTCTTGTTGCGACGGGCCCATGCGTCCCAAGTGGCCAGATCGGACTGCTGTTCAGCGGAAAGTGCTTCCTTTGCGGCATCGAGCGTCGCGAGAACATCACGCGCGCACTGCAGGAGCATCTCGTCGGAGGCGCTTCTGGTAGATACGGGGGCTTTGCCTGCAAAAGCGGCGTTCAGCTGCTTCGAGAGGGCACTTTCGTCGGCGGGGTTGTGCGCGGGCGCACCTGCGGCGATGGCTTGCTCTTTGCGGACGGCACGCACGGCTTCGAGTGCGGAAAGCGTGCAACCGGCGAAGAACGCATCCTGGGGATTGCTTGCCGGCGGTTGCGCGGAGAGCATTTCGGCACCGAAAACGACTTCGTGCGCGTTGATGTTCGGAAGGGGTCGAGATCCCGTCTCGTTGTAAGCTGCGCATCGCGGGCTTCCGTCGAGATCCTGAAGGAAGCTGGTGCGCAGAATGTAGGGCGGGCGATTAAGCCAAGCGATCCACGAGGCGATGACCTCGGCTTCGGGATGCTCGTTGAACTGCTCGACAAGACGCTGGATATGGCGAGGCTGCATGTTGGCGAGATCGCATGGGATGACCATGACGCCTTCGGCATCGTAATCTTCCGCGAGGAACTGCGCTTCGTAGAGCGTCTTGGAGTCAAGTCCGAAACACTCGAAATAGGCGCGCTCAGCTGCACGTGCCTCGCAGGTAGAAGCATCGAAAGTGGAGACGCGGGTAGCGGGAATGCCTGCAAGCTCCTGCTCGATTTCTTCGTCGATGATGGGGTTGGCCGAGACTTCGATGGCGGCAAATCCGCACTGGGCGAGCGTTTCGACGGTGCGCTTGACGAGCGACTGACCCTTGAACTGCTGAAGGGGACGCGGTGTCGGCTCTCCTTCGCTGTCGCAAACGCAGAGCGTGTCGCCCGGCTCGTTGGGGATGACGCACAGGGGCGCGCATCCGGCATCTCTGGCGAGGACGAGCGCGACAAGCTTGGAGCAATCAGTGCTTTGGTTGTTTGCGTGCGTTTCGTTTTCCATGGCCAATCCTCGCATCCTGGGTTTTCGGTCGCAGCAGGCTGGAGAATAGCCGTCTTCCGCATGGAGCTGAGCGGGTCGGACTGCAAACTAAAAACCGCCGATCAGGGAATATATCGTATTAGATATTGTCCAATATTGTTGACGGTCTTACAATGATCAACTGGCAATAATGCGGCCATCGGTCCGCTTTGAGAAAGAGGGAATGCACATGTCGCTTTGGAAGTTCGATCACGAGATCCTCGACATTATCGAGAAGGGTCTCGAGGGAAATGGTTTGACCTTTGACGAGACCGTCAAGCTGTACGAGTTGGACGAGAATGCCAAGGAGTCCTCGCTGCTGCGTTGGGCTGGCCAGGAGCTCTCCATGCGTTCGGCCGATGGTCTGGCTGAGGTTCATGCTCAGATCGGTCTGAACTCCACCACCTGCCCGCGTAATTGCAAGTTCTGCTCGTTTGCTGCATGCAACAGCGCTCGCGCACAGAGCTTCGAGCTCTCTCGCCAGGACGTCGTTGACTATGCAAAGGAGTACGAGGAGCAGGGCGCTAACCTCATCCTTCTTCTGACCACCGCTAGCTACAAGTTCGATAAGCTCATCGAGATGGCTCAGGCTGTCCGCGAGGTTATCAGCCCCGAGATGCCGCTTCTGGTGAACACCGATGACCTCACTCTCGAGCGCTGCCATGCTCTGAAGGCCGCTGGCGTCAACGGCTGCTACCACGCAGTGCGCATGGGCGAGGGCGTCGATACCGAGATTCCGGTTGAGAAGCGTCTCGAGACCTTCAAGCACATCCACGAGGCTGGTCTCTCTCTGCAGACCTGCGTCGAGCCCATCGGTCCTGAGCACTCCGCTGAGGAGATCGCCGAGGCTGTCTTCCGTTGCATTGAGAACAAGCCGATCTCCGCTGGCGCTGCTCGTCGCGTTCCCGTTCCCGGAACGCTTCTGGGCGAGCGTCCCGCTCACACCGAGCTGGCTAACGGCAACTTCGTTGCAGCTTATCGTCTTGCTACGGGTCTCAACCCGCGCCTCAACTGCTCTTCCAACAGCCCGCTTACGGCTTCTTCTGGTGCTAACCTTGCTTGGTCCGAGGTCGGCTCCAACCCGCGTGACGCTGTCGAGAAGACCGAGATCGGCGGTCATGGTTCCAGCATCGCTCGTATGCAGAAGTGGCTGCGTGGCGGCGGCTGGGAGATCCTCGACGGTCCTTCCCAGGGCTGGATGCTGTAAGCCCGAGACGGCTTAAACATATTGCAGAACGAAACGCGGGCCTTGAGCCCGCGTTTTTTTGCGACAGATGAGGCGTGCGACAGATAAGGGGCGGGGGGAAAA
>JAFYTB010000168.1 GCA_017559045.1 Eggerthellaceae bacterium
ATTTCCCGTCCGCTAAAAAACCATGGTACATCTAACAGTTACGCGGGCTGTTCCACCGAGATTGCAGGTAAACAAGGTCAGCTCATAATTAGATTCCACCATATCCTTAACGGCCGTGGAATTCAGCGTCTCGATGCTGGCTACCTCGTAACGAAAAACATTGCCGCGGATATCCGTAAACAGAACGCTCTCTCCATAGGAAATGCTCGACAAGCTAGCAAAATGAGTGCGATAGTTATGGGCGCAGACAACAAGGTTATTCGAATAGGCGGAGCCTGCATATCTACAAGGAGCGATCTTCAGGGCGTCGTAGCTCCATTCGCTCAGTACCGGTAATTCCAAACCTAGGCCAGGGATGGAAATGACTCCAACGCACGGGTATCCATTAATTACCTCTGTTGGCATATACGTATCTGCACCAAAAGCAACCCCTTTATCGTCTTGAACTCCAATTAGTTCCTTCGCTTGCGCCAATGTGGCAGAAGACGCAAGTTCCGCCTGCTTCTCCTCCTCAACATTGAGCGCAGCAAGCGCAAGACCCGATGCAGCAAGCAATAATCCCAAGGCCACCAGAACTCCCCCGCTGCGCGTGCAGGATCGCTTGAGGATTATTTTTCTCATGCCCAAAATCAAGAGCCCGGCGCCGATTATCAAAAGCGCCGCTACGGGCCACCAAAGCTGACCCGTCTGAGGCACCCTCTCCCCAGGATCGGGCGGCGGAGAGGGCGTGGGTACATCGCCCCCTTCGTCTTCCTGTTCGGTATATTTCATTATTATCGACGGGGTGCAATCTCGAGAGCCATCAGAAAGAACTTGGGGAAGCATAACGAGGGATGGCATAAATTGATGCCACACTGCGCCCGTCTGATGCCGACTTCCCATAACCAAATAACATCCATGCTCCAGGGCGTAGCCTTCCGAGAACACTGCAGCACCATCTTCCCCTATTGGGGCAACGGCGGTCGGATCGGCATTGCTTTCCACCACGAAAGCCTCGAGGGAATCTGCAAGTGCCCGAGCGTCTGGCGCACTTTCAATATCCCAGCCGTCGGATATATTTTCGAAAATTCCTACAGGAATCAGCGCGCCGTTATCTCCTACCTGCGCCACGCGCCAAATGCTCACCTGCTCCTGCCCGGTAAACACGCACCCACATGGTGTTTTCACGGTCATAGACAGGGCCTCTTCTTGCGCCGTTTGACTTGCCCAAGCGCAGGGCGCCAAGCTAAAGAGCGCACACAGCGAAACCAAAAGCGCAATCACTATGGCCATTAACAAGACGAGCAAGCGAGAGGCAAGACATGCGGCTTCGCCGGAATATGCGGCTGTCGTCATAAAACGCCTAAGGTCCATCCGAGAAACCTCCTTCGGAATGCGGATCCCTTCTGCCGCCAGTCAGCATGGCGCCAAAAAACAAGATTACGAGAACAGGCACCGCCAGACACAGCGCAACCAGCAGTGACTCGATCCTTAGGGCATCGGCCGGAACCAATGTCTTCTCTTGATTATCAACCCGATGCCCGCGCACCAGCAACCGCTGCGTATTTACGCCATAAGGAGTACACGTAACCAAGGTGCACAGGTCTTCGCCTTCCACAATGCGAATATCTTCAATTTGGTCGGGGTCTACGATGCGTACTTGATCCACCTCATAGGTGAGCGTTCGACCCAGAGTGGTCAGCATAAACACATCGCCCGCTTTCAACCGATCGAGATCAGTGAAGAGCTTGGCCGTGGCCAGTCCTCGGTGGCCGGAGAGTGCGCAGTGGGAGCTTTCTCCGCCCACCGGGAGCGAGCTTCCCTCGATATGGCCGACGGCCACCTGAAGAACGTCGTCGCTCGTTCCATGATAGACAGGCAATTTGCAGCGAATGACTGGGATTTCGATGTAGCTCATAACGGAAGTTCCCTCTACGGAGAGCTGCTCCCTATAACGAGCTTCCTGGGCATCGGATAAAACCCAGCTGTTGCCATATTCCGCAAGACTCTCGTTGTAGGCTTGAGCCCTTCGCCAGAGGTCCTCGATCTCCCCGCTCTCCAAGTTCTCTACGGCTTCCGTGTACGCTCCAGCGGCATAGGACTGTCGGGTTGAGTTCCACCAATCACTCACCGTAGGGTACAGCAGCAAACAGATTCCGGCGCAAAGAACAACCACCAGGATGATGGTCATGATGCTGTCCTTCGCTTTTCTCATGTCTTGGAATCCCCTTGATGCGGTACCCTGCCCCGAAGCCATATCGGGCCTCGGGGCAGGATTTGATTGGAAAAATCAGCTGGCGAATACGCTAAAACGCCACTCCTTCTTAGTTGTCACGCGCGCGCTTGCGAACAACCAGCGCAATGCCAGCACCCAGAATCAGGGCCGCGCCAATCACGTAAAGGAACGTGGTGCCCGTACCGCCGGTGCTGGGCAAGACGGCGCCAGCCTGATTGACGATATCGCCCTTCAGGGTGCCAGCAGCCCTGTCGGCAACAAAGCTGTTGCTGGTGTGAAGGTTGGTCAGCTTCGGATCGGCTGACTCAAGATCGTGCTCCGCATGAATGGCGAACGTGATGGGAGCAATGGTGTTGTATCCGCTGGGCGTGGTGGTTTCCACCAGCTTATAGTTTCCGTCGTCCAGACCCCTCCAAATAAACGTGGTCAGCTCC